>NZ_JBEOXS010000044.1:0-59511 GCF_040296705.1 Streptomyces sp. NPDC002055 | reverse complement strand
CGATCGCGGGGCCGCCCGGCTCCGCGTCCCCCGCGGCGGGGCCGGGAGGGTCCGTTCCTGGACCGTCCCGGCCCGGCGGTCCCGTGGCGGGGCGCGGCTGCTGTCCGCCCCGCGGGGGGCGGTGTGCCGGCGCGGAACGCGGTACCGGACGATGGCGGAACGCGGTACCGGACGATCCGGTACCGCACCGGTTCTCCGCCACTGCGCCGGTGCACGTACCACGATTGACCGAGACACCCCTGATACGGGGTCATTTTCGGTCAGGCTACGTCGCATATCTGCCGACCGAGGTCGCGATGCTGTCCACATGCGTACGCATCTCGCGTCGAATCCGTCGGTGCGCGGTCACCGGGCCGCACGACAACCAGGGCCGAGAAGAATACGAGCCGCGACCGGTGGGCCGGATCCGGCCCACCGGTCGCGCCGTCGTCGGCGATCACGGTCCGATAGCCTTCGTGACCTGGAAGTCCGCGGCACCACGATGAGCGGCCGACACCGCTTCGGAGAGGAAGCATGAGCGAGCGGGAGAACGCGGACGGAGGAGACGAGGACCTGCGCCTGCACCGGGGGAACCTCGCGTCCGACCTGCAACTGGCGAGCATGCAGCTCTCCGAGTTCGCACGGGCCCAGGGCCGGCTGCGCGGCCTGCTCGACGCCGTCCTGGCCGTCAGCCGGGACCTGGAACTCGCGGTGGTGCTGCGCCGTGTGGTGACCACGGCCATGGAACTCGTCGGCGCGACCTACGGGGCGCTGGGCGTCCTGGACGAGGACGGCGCCGGGCTGGCGGAGTTCATCCCCGTCGGCCTCAATGAGAAGGAGCTCCATGCTCTGGCGGGCGTGGACCTGCCGCAGGGGCACGGGCTGCTGCGTCTGCTGATCGAGGACCCCCGGCCGCTGCGGGTGGCGCGCATCGCGGAGCACCCCCAGGCGGCGGGATTCCCGCCGGGCCACCCGCCGATGCGGAGCCTGCTGGGCGTTTCCATCCGGGTGCGCGACCAGGTCTACGGCAACATCTACCTCTCCGACCGGCGCGACGGCAGGCCGTTCGACGTGGACGACGAAGCGGTGGTCGTGGCGCTCGCCGGTGCGGCGGGCATCGCCATCGAGAACGCCCGGCTGTACAGCCGGCTCCGGTACGGCGCCGAGCAGTTCCAGCGGCTGCTGCTGCCACGGCTGCCCGATCTGACGCCGTTCACCTCCTGGGCCATGTACCGGCCGGCCTCCGACCCCAGCCTGCTCGGCGGCGACTGGTACGACGCACTCGTCCTCCCCGACGGAGCGCGCGCCATGGCCGTGGGGGACGTCATGGGCCACGATGTGCGGGCGGCCGCGGCCATGGCCCAGGTCCGCAACATGCTGCGGGCACTGGCGTTCGACCGTGGTGCCCTGCCGAGCGAGGTGCTCACCCGGCTCGACCAGGCGTGGGAGGCCATGGGTGAGTCCTCCATGGCCACCGTGTGCCTCACCCGCATCGAGCCCCGGACCGGGAGCGGCTGGAATCTGTGCTGGAGCAACGCGGGCCACGTCCCGCCGCTGCTGGTGACCCGGGAGGGGGACGCCCGGTACCTGGAGGCCGAGGCGGACGCTCCGCTCGGGGTCGACACGGGGCTCCCGCGCCACGACCACCGGCATCTCCTGCCGGCCGGCAGCACGGTGCTGATGTTCACCGACGGTCTGGTGGAACGGCCGGGACAGGATCTCGGCATCGGCCTCAAGGCCGTGGCCGAGGCGGCCGCCGCCCACGCCGACGACAGCCTGGGGAAGCTCTGCCGGGCCGTGTCGACCGCCCAGCCGGACGACGGCCCGGACGATGTCGCCCTCCTGGCCCTCCGGGCGCCCGCGGAGTGACGGCCGCCCGGCGGCTCCGGCCCGTACGGTGGCTCCGACCGTACGGCGACCCCGACCGGCGTCCGGCCGTCGAGCCGCGGCCCGGCGTGTGCTCACCGAGGCGGGCGTCGAACAGCGGGAAGCCGAGCCGCAGATCAGGTCCGCCGCAGCTCGCCGGGATGCGGCGGCCGGGCCCTCCACGAACCGGCGGTGCCGCGGCGGCATTCACCGCGCGGGGACGTAGGCCTCCGCTCCTGCTGCCGACCTCGCGGTGGACCTCGTCGAGCCGATCGACGATCCCGGTCATCGTCGCCCTTCCTCTCCTCGGGCCGGTGACCTCTTCCGGCGCCGGCCGCGTGCGCGCTGAACACGTCCTCGCTCATCCACGCACGACGGGGTGCCCGCCCGGTTCCGCCCGGCCGTGGGGGAACCGGGTGGGCACCCGTCCGGCCTACGGCGTCCGCACCGTCCTCGCAGCCCTCACGGCCTCACAGCCCTCGCTGCCCTCACTGCCCTCTGCCCTCTGCCCTCTGCCCTCAGGCGGATGCCCAGGCCTGGAGCGCGTCGGCCACCGTCTCGAAGAAGAGCGCGTGCGCGATGTGGCTGCACGGGATCTCGGGGTTCCACGGCACGTGCTGGGCGCGCGCCGCGATCTCCTGCCAGCCGTCGATCCTGCGCAGCTGGTCGACCGGCAGCGCGTTGGCCCGGGAGTCGGTCAGCACGATGTCGGGCCGCAGGGACGCCGCGGTGGCCCAGTCGACGGTGGACCAGTTGGCTCCCGGCCCCGCCTCCGGCTCCACCATGCCGACCCCGCGGTCGGCGAGGGCCCGCAGATCGCGCCAGGCCGACGGCCGGGCGAGGTGCACGCTGTCCGGTCCGGCGGGCGACAGCGCCACGACCCGGGCCGATGCGGCATCCCCGGCCGCCGCGCGCAGCCGGAGGTGTGCGCGGTCGAGTTCGCCGGCTCCGGCCGGGCTCCCCGGCGCGCCGAGCGAGCGGGCCAGTGCGGTGAACCGGTCGCGGACGTCGGCGAGCGACCGGCCCTGCCCCACGTCGAGGACGACCACCGGAACGCGTTCCTCCAGCCCCTTCGCCACCTCCGGGGCCAGGCCGTAGATCTGGTCGCCCCCGTAGGCGACGGCCACCACCAGGTCCGGCGCGCCCCGGAGCAGGGCGTCCACGCCGAGCCGGTCGCCGGAGCCGAGGTAGTCGATCTCCTCCAGGGGCAGCGCGCCGGCCTTGGCCGGATCCGGGCTGTCACCGTCGTGGTTGGAGCCGAAGATCCCCGTCGGCTGGATGCCGTGGTCGCTCAGAGTCGCCCCGGCCTGTATGTAGGCGACCACGGTCGCCGGTGTCCGCCGGGCCGTCGCCACCCGGCCGCGGTCGTCGGTGAATGTCCACTCCGTGCTGTGTGCCATGCGCCCCACCCCAACTCTCGCTGTTCGATGTCTCCGGAGAGCATCACCGTCTGCCTGCCCTGGAGGTTCATCGTTCACTCATTCAGTTGGTCACTGATTCACCGTGCGTACCCGGCAGGGAAGTTGGGGACCGGCTCGTCCGATTCCGGTTGCTGAGCCGCCCCGTCCGGTTCCGGTGCCGAGCAACCCCGTCCGGTTCCGGCCGGGGGCCGGCTCGTCCGGTTCCGGTCCGGCCGCCGGGTACGGGACGACCGTACTGCCGCGTCCGTCGATGACCAGGGCGGAACCGGGCCGGAAACCGCGGGCGCCGGTCCGGCACGACACCGCGCACGCCGGTCCGGCAGGTGAACGGTGCTGACCGCGAGGTCGGAGGGGACTGGGGTGGCCCGGCTGCGCAAGCAACAGGTGTGCGTAGTCCGCCGGTCCGCGTCCTACCCGGCTGCTGCCACCTCGCGGGCGGTGTCCGCGAGCCACGACGGGGCGTCGCAGTCGATGGCGCGCAGCGTGGACCGGAGGCGGACGCGGGTCCGGGACGACGTGACCGTGCGCAGGATCGGTTCCAGCCGGAGGAGCGGCGCTTCGGCGTCCCGCCACGCCCCGAGCTGCACCAAGGCGGTCAGCTCCGCGAGCACGTTGCCGAACTCCCGGCGGCCCCCGCCTCCCCGGGAGCCTTCCGAACTCCGCTGAAGGTGCGGCAGCGCCGCGCGCGGGTCCCCGAGGCTCAGCAGCGCCTCGCCGGTGTGCAGCTCCACTTCGGTTCTGTCGATCCACCACGTGAACGCGGGGTCGTTGGCTTGTATCGAGTCCTGGAGACCCCCTGTGGCCCGCTCCAGGGCGTCCAGCGCCCGGCGCTTCTCTCCGGCCTGCGCAAGGCTCCGTGCGCGCCGAACGCGAGCCATGAGCGCCACACGGCCGGGTACCTCACGGCCGGTCAGCATCTCGTCCGTGATCGCCACGGCCTCACCGGCACGGCCGGTGTGCACGTCGACCATGGCGATCATGTCCAGGATGAACCACTCCAGCGGGGCGTCACCGGCGAGGCGGGCCAGGGTGTGCGCCTCCGCGAGCGTGGCGCGCGCCTCGTGGAACCGGGCCGCGTCGTGCAGCAGCCACCCGGCCACTTCCCCGATCTCCGCCACCTGTGCGAGGTGCTGCTTGTCGTCACCGGTGATCCTGCCCCGTTCGGCCTCCCACACCTGCGCGGCGGCGTCCGCCACGTGGTCCCCACCGTGGCGGTTGTCGTGCGCGAGCAGCCACCCCACGGCGTCCTGCACGTAGGTGTCCGGCGCACGGTCGGCGCAGACCTGTGGCTCGGCTTCGCCCCGGGCCCGCGCGGCTTCCCGCTCCAGGCCGTCCAGTGGCACCGCGAGCACCTGCGCGAGCGGTGGTAACCAAGCGTCCGGGATGTGCCCGCCGCGCTCCCACCGGGAAACCTCATGACGCGTCAAGGTGGTGATCCCGGCAGTGACGCACAACCGGAGCGCCAGCGAGCGCTGCGAGAGACCCGCGCGCTTGCGCAGGCCCGCCAGATGGGCGCCGAACCGGGCGCGTCTCGCTTGGTCGTTCATGCAGTGCCTCCCTGCGACCAAGCTACTCGTCCTGGCCCCTCCCCCTGGCCTCCCGTGCGGCCCCTCCCCTCGATCGGGAACGCCGGTTACCTGAACGCACAGCGCCCCGGCGACCGTGCGAGCCGGAGTGGCCCCGTCACGCAAGCAACAGATGTCCGAAGTCGGCCAGCACCTCGCGCACCTCCGGCACGTCCTCGAACTCCTTCAGGCGGCGCAGCACCGTTCGGGCCCGCTCCGCCGTGCGCTCCGACGTCAGATCGCCGGACGTGTCGATGACCCGACGCGCTTCGTCGGCGGCTTGCTCGGGCTCGTTGGCGTCGGCCAGCGCCACCGCCAGCCACGAGCGGTACAGCGCCATCTCCCGGGCGTGGGTGGCGTCGTAGCGCCCCAGCACGTCCCGCAGCAGTGGCACCGCGCGCAGCGGGCGGTGCAACTCGGTGAACACCCGGGCGTCCATGACCTCCAGTTCTTCGCGGCTCACCCAGTACGCCCAGGTGGGCGCCGGGGCGCCGTCCGTGGTGTCCAGGGCGGCGTGTGCCTCCCCGAGTGCCCGGAGAGCCGGTCGGTGTTCTCCCACGCGGGTGTGCGCCCACGCCACGCGGTCCAGGAACAGAGCGCGCGTCGCGGCCGGGGCGTCCGGTCCGGCCTCCGCCACCGCCGCCTTCGCCAGCTCCAGGCCCTCGCGTTCCCGGCCGCTGTTCGACAGGTGATAGCCGAGACTGCCCGCGAGCTGCGCCACGAGCACCGCGTCCCCGGCCTGCCGGGCCGCGGAGATTCCCAGCCGGTAGGCCCGTTCCGCGTCCGCGCCGCGCCCGGCGTCGGAGGCGATCCAACCTGCGATCTGCCCCAACTCCCCGATCCGGACCAACAGGCCCCGTCCGGTGTCCTCGGAGTGGTGGGACTCACGGAACAGGCGCACCGCGGCACGCAGCTCCCGGAAGGCAGGCACGATCAGGTCTCCCCCGGACAGCATGTCGTCGGCCAACCGGAGGCCGTGCACGCGGGCGGCCAAACCGTCCACGGCGGCGGTACCGACCCGGCGCCCGCAGGGACCGGACCGCTCCAGTGCGTCCCCGTCGGGCAACAGATCTGCCAGGGTGGCCGCGACCCCGGGAAGGGCGGCCCGGGCGTCGCCCCGGGCGTATGCGGCGGCCTGTTCGAGCTCATACAGCGGCACACCGAGTACCTGAGCGAAGGCGGGAAGCCACACGTCCGGAATCCGCACACCGCGCTCCCACCGGGAGACCTCGTTCCGGGTGATCGACTGGGCGCCGGAGACAGCGCACAGCGTCGCGGCGAACCGGCGCTGCGAGTGACCGGAGTGCCGCCGCAGTCCGGCGAGGTAGGCGCCGAACTCCCGCCGCCGGTCAGTGCTCGTCATTCCGGCCCCCTTCCGCATTCCGTATCCATGGTGGCCCCTCCCTGGCCCCCTGGTTGGCTCCTCCGCACGATCGAGCAGACCGGTTTCCTGAACGCACAGCGCCCCGGCGGCCGTGCGACCGGCCCGGGGCCCGGCCGATCCGAGAGAGCAACCGACATGCCGCAACCCACGACTCAGGCGCGCCCGACCGGCTGCCCCGGGTACAGCGAGACCCTGCCGCGCGAGCCCGTGAGCGCCGCGGCCGCCCGGCGCCTGGTGCGCGTCGCACTCGCCGCCTGGGGACTGGACGAGTTGTCCGACGACGGCGCCCTGATCGTCTCCGAGCTGGTGTCCAACGCCGTCCGGCACGCGCGCAGAGAATCCATCCGGGTCGTCGTCGACCGCCCCGAAGCGCGGCGCGTGCGGATCGGCGTCGTGGACTTCTCCCCGGCCTGTCCAGTGCGCGGAAACCCCAGCGCCACGGATGAGAACGGGCGCGGCCTCGCGCTCGTGGGGGAGTTGGCGGAGGTCTGGGGGACCGACCCGCTGCCGTGGGGCAAGCGGGTGTGGGCCGAGTGCGCTCTCAACGTCGACTGACTCCGGCCCGTGGACGGCGTCGGGCCGGAGACCGCGGGCGCCGGTCCGGCATGTGAACGGTGCTGACCACGGCGCCGGACGGGGCTAGGGTGGCCGGTGCAGCTGGTTCGCCGTGTCCGCCAGGCAGGGCGTCGCAAGAGGGAACCCGGTGGAATTCCGGGACTGCCCCGCAGCGGTGAGTGGGAACGACCGCCGTCATACGCACTGGGTCCGACGGGCCTGGGAAGCGACGGCCAGTAGGGGTCTGCCCGGCAGACGTGCCCGCGAGTCCGAAGACCTGCCCGTTGCCCGTGCGCCCACCCGGCGCGCGGAGATCCCGGTGACCTCGAGGGCGGGTCGGCGCACGGAAGCAGGCGGGTACCGCGGCAGCACCGCGTACGGCCTGTCCTCCGGTCGTCCCTTCGCGCCCTCGGCCCGTGCCGGGGTTCTCAGGAGCACACTCGCGAAGGAGAGTTCTGTGACCAGCACATCCGCAGCCGCGCCCGCACGGGCCACCGTGCACGGCTACCCGCGACAGGGCCCGGACCGGGAGCTGAAGAAGGCCGTCGAGGGCTACTGGAAGGGCACGGTCACCGCCGGCGCCCTGCACGACACCGCGGCCGGGCTGCGCCGTTCCCAGTGGCGGCAGCTCGCCGAGGCGGGCCTGGACGAGGTCCCCACCGGCGGCTTCTCGTACTACGACCACGTCCTGGACACCAGCGTCATGGTCGGCGCGATTCCCGCCCGGCACCGCGCGGCCGTCGAGGCCGACGCGCTGGACGGCTACTTCGCGATGGCGCGCGGCACTCAGGACGTCGCGCCGCTGGAGATGACCAAGTGGTTCGACACCAACTACCACTACCTGGTGCCGGAGCTGGGCCCGGACACGGTGTTCACCGCCGACCCCGGCAAGCAGACGGCCGAGCTGCGGGAGGCCCAGGCTCTCGGTCTCGCCGCCCGTCCGGTGCTCGTCGGGCCGGTCACCTATCTGCTGCTGGCCAAGCCCGGGCCGGAGGTGCCGGACGACTTCGATCCGCTCACCCTGCTGGACCGGCTGCTCCCGGTCTACGCCGAGGTGCTCGCCGCGCTGCGGGCCGCCGGGGCGGAGTGGGTCCAGCTGGACGAGCCCGCCCTGGCCCAGGACCGCACCCCGGCCGAGCTGAACGCCGCCGCCCGCGCCTACCGGGAGCTCGGCGGCGCGACGGACCGGCCGAAGCTGCTGGTGGCCTCGTACTTCGACCGGCTGGGCGAGGCGCTTCCGGTGCTCGCCAAGGCACCGGTCGAGGGGCTGGCCCTGGACTTCACCGGCACCGCCGCCGGCAACCTGGAGGAGCTGGCGGCGGTCGGCGGACTGCCCGGCAAGCGGCTGGTGGCCGGTGTGGTGAACGGCCGCAATGTGTGGATCAACGACCTCGGGGCGTCCCTGACGACACTGGGCACCCTGCTCGGCCTCGCCGGCCGGGTGGACGTCGCGTCCTCCTGCTCGCTGCTGCACGTGCCGCTGGACGCCGCGGCCGAGCGGGACATCGATCCGCAGATCGCCCGCTGGCTCGCCTTCGCCCGGCAGAAGACCGCCGAGATCGTCACCCTGGCCCGCGGGCTGACGCACGGCACCGGCGCCATCACCGCCGAGCTCGCCGCCAACCGTGCGGACCTGGCCTCCCGCACCGGCTCGCCCCTCACCCACGACCCGGCGGTGCGCGCCCGCGCCGCGGCGGTCACGGATGCCGACGGCCGGCGGTCGGCGTCGTACCCGGAGCGCTCGGCCGCCCAACGGGCCCATCTGGGGCTGCCGTTGCTGCCGACCACCACCATCGGCTCGTTCCCGCAGACGGGCGAGCTGCGCACGGCACGCGCCGAACTGCGCGCCGGCCGCATTGACGGCGAGGCGTACGACAAGCGCATCGCTGCCGAGATCCAGGAGGTGATCGCCTTCCAGGAGCGGGCCGGAATCGACGTGCTGGTGCACGGCGAGCCCGAACGCAACGACATGGTGCAGTACTTCGCCGAGCGGCTCACCGGCTACCTGGCCACCCGGCACGGCTGGGTCCAGTCCTACGGCACGCGCTACGTCCGCCCGCCGGTCCTGGCCGGCGACATCTCCCGGCCGGAGCCGATGACGGTCCGCTGGACCCGCCACGCCCAGTCGCTCACCGAACGCCCCGTCAAGGGCATGCTCACCGGCCCGGTCACCATGCTCGCCTGGTCCTTCGTCCGCGACGACCAGCCGCGCGCCGAGACCGCCCGGCAGGTCGCCCTCGCCCTCCGCGAGGAGGTGAAGGACCTGGAGACGGCCGGGACTTCGGTGATCCAGGTGGACGAACCGGCGCTGCGCGAGACGCTGCCGCTGCGCTCGGCCGACCGGCCGGAGTACCTCGCCTGGGCCACCGAAGCCTTCCGGCTCGCGACCAGCGGGGTCCGTCCGGACACCCAGATCCACACCCATATGTGCTACGCCGAGTTCGGTGACATCATCCGGGCCATCGACGACCTGGACGCCGATGTGATCAGCCTGGAGGCCGCCCGCTCCCACATGCAGGTCGCCGGGGAGCTGGCCGCCGCCGGCTACCCGCGGGAGGTCGGGCCGGGCGTCTACGACATCCACTCGCCCCGTGTCCCGGATGTGGCCGAGGCGGCGGGCCTGCTCCGCCGGGGCCTGGACGCGATCCCGGCCGAGCGGCTCTGGGTCAACCCGGACTGCGGGCTGAAGACCCGCGGCTGGGCGGAGGTCCGGACGTCACTGGAGAATCTGGTCGCGGCGGCCCGCGAGGTCCGGGACGGACTGCCGGCTCCGACGACGGAGTCCTGACCGGGGCCGACCGGAGGGTGGTGCCGGATGCCCCTGGTGTCCGGCACCGCCCGCGGGCCGCGGGACCGACGGGGCCCCCGCCCACGCATCGCACGGACGTGCAAGCCGCGCGGCTCAGGTCAGCGGCAGATCCAGAAGCATCACGGCGAACACCGGGGAGTCCGGGAACGGCTGGTCCTCCCCCACCTTCCGGTACCCCCAGGACTCGTACAGCGCTTGGACCTTCGGGTGCGTCACATCCACCAGCAGCGCCGCGAGGTGTTCGGTCCGGGCCTCCATGAGCGCCCGGTGCAGCCGCTCGGCCGCACCCGTCTTCCGCCACCGCTCACGCACCATCAGCTCCGAGAAGTGGAACGTGCGCCCCCTCTCCGGCGCCGGATCCACGTGCTCCCGCCACCACTCGCGGCCCTCGGCACCAGGGGCACCGTAGGCGAAGCCCGCCACCTCGTTGCCGTCGTGCGCGATGACGCAGGCGAAGTCCGGGTGGCCGCCCCAGCGATCCACGAACCAGGGAAACCGCTGGTTGAACTCGTCCATCTCGGCCGCGTAGACATCGGCGTGTACATCGATCAACGTCTGCCGGATCTGCGGCAGGTCGTGGTGGCTGAAATGGCGCAGCTCCAAGGCTGAGGTCATCGATCCTGACTCCATTCCGATCGGTGGCGGTCCGTCCACTCTCGCGCGGTGCCGGAGTCCGGCGAAAGCGTGATCAGGTCGCGACAGAAGTCCCCCAAGCGCGACCTCATGCGGCCCGGCAGAGTGGTGCCCTCCATCAACACGAACACCTGTTCCGCAGTGGCGCATGCCTGGTCGATGTCCCGTTGGTGAAGCTGGGTCAGGGCAAGTTGCAGGGTGGCCAACGCGCGATTCCGGCGGAACCTCTCCGGGATGGCGGCCAAAGCACGATGTGACGCAGCCTCAGCCTCGGCAGCGTCCCCGGTGCGGTCACGCACGATGGCCGTGATCGCCAACAGCTCGGCGGGACCGTAGAACGCCACCCAAGCAGGCCGGGGAGTATCCGCAGCTGCCTTGCCCAACGCCTCTTCGGCACACCCCAGCGACCTCAGGGCTCCTCGTCTGTCCCCGGCGTTGGAGTACCCGATGGCCGTGCGCGCGTGGGCGAGGGAAGCGAACAGCGGGTCCCGGCGGGTTACGGCTGTCGCCTGGGCGGCTTGCGCGGCGCTCACCGCTAGGGCATGGTCCCGCTGCTGCCCAGCTGCCATGGCATACAGGTTCCACACATCCAGTTCCGCGATGGAGTCCTGTGCCATGCCCGCCAGGTACAGCGCCCGGTTCAGGTGGCCCTGTGCGCGGTCGCTCCGGCGAGCATCCACGGCCGACCATGCCGCGGCAGTCGTGAATTCGGCGGCCACGCTGAACAGGCGCTGCCGGATCCGTTGGGAGGCCGCCCGCTTCTGGAGGTCCAGTGCCTCGGCGGCACCCGCGAGCGCGGCCCTTTCCAGTGCCTCGTGACCTCCTCTGGCGGCGTCCAGCGCCGTCAGGGCGTCCAGGCCACTGCGGAGGCGCATCACATCGGTGGTGCCGACCGCGTAGGGTCGGGCCGCGACCAGGGGCACGGCTGCTGCCGTCGCCCCGGTGGTGGCGGTCAGGAAGTTCCTGCGGTGCACAGGGTCCTCCGTCCTGGTAACGCTCGGTCGGCCCGCCGGAGGGGTGAAGCCCAGCACCTCGGCGGTACGACCGAATATGGCCTCCAGTGCTTCGCGCTGCCGAGGGTGGGGCCAGCGGGACTTTCCGGTCAGCCAGTGGCGCACCGTGCGGTCGCTCACGGTGCCTTCCCTGCCGAGGGACCGAAGGTAGTCGTTCACGGCCTCCGCCAACTCGACCTGTGTCAGACCCGCTTCACTGAGCGCGGCCGCCAACTGTTCGTTCGCCTGCACGTCTTCACGGTAGCGAGGTGGCCGGGATCACGACGCCGGACCAGCCGTGAAATTTCCGGTTTCCCGCGCTGCACGTCGAAGCGAACTTTCCTCACAGCCTGTCACCGTCCGTCGTTCACTGAGTGACAGGCCGCCGCCGAAGGGACAGTTCGGCGACCGGCCGGAGTGGCCCGTGCCCGCCCCCGTCGGGGCGGGCCGCACCGCCCGATCACTGACGAGGGTTCCTGATGAACATGACCACCACCTCCCGCGCGACCGGACACCCCGGATACAGCGAGACCCTGCCGCGCGAGCCCGGGAGCGCCGCCACCGCCCGGCGCCTGGTGCGCGTCGCACTGGCCGCCTGGGGCCTGGACGACGTGGCCGAGGACGGCGCTGTGATCGTCTCCGAGCTGGTGTCCAACGCCGTCCGGCACGCACGGCGCGAGAGCATCCGTGTGGTGGTCGAGCGCACCGCCGTGCGAACCGTCCGGGTGGCCGTCGCGGACTTCTCCCGTGCGCGGCCCGTACCGCGAGCCCCCGGGAACGGCGAAGAAGGCGGGCGCGGTCTGTTCCTCGTGGCGGCACTGGCGACCGCCTGGGGCACGGACGAGCGGCAGTGGGGCAAGGTCGTGTGGGCGGACGTGGAAGGACGAGGGTGAGCGTCTTGGGGCGGACCCCCTGGGTGGGCGACCTGGTCCAGCACGAGGACGCCGACCGGCGCGGTGTCGTCACGGACGTGCGCGGTGGTGCGCTGTGGGTGCTGCGGCCGGAGCACGGGCCGGGGCAGTGGGCCTCGGAGCATCCGGAGCGGCTGACCGTGGTGACGCCCCGCGAGGAGATGCAGGACCGCCTGTAGGTGCGGAGAGGTCGCGGCACGGCGACGGTCGCCCGCCTGATCGGCCACCGGTGCGCGTCTGCGACGATCCCCCCGTGGACTACCCCAACGACCAGTCGCCCGGCGCCCCCGTGCGGTCAGGCATCCCCGAGCACGGACGCGTACCGAAGTACTACGCCGTCAAGACCCGGCTGAGCACGCTCATCGACGAGCTGGGCGAAGGGCAGACGCTGCCGACCGAGCGCGACCTCTCCGTGCGGTACGAGGTCTCGCGCGAGACCGTGCGGCAGGCACTGCGCGATCTGCTCCTCGAAGGGCGGCTGCGGCGCATGGGGCGGGGGACGGTCGTCGCGGGCCCGAAACTGGAGCAGCCGCTCTCCCTCGCCAGCTACACCGAGGGCGTGCGGCGCCAGGGCCTCCGCCCGGGCCGCACCCTGATCTCCCTCGACCGTTTCCCCTGCCCCGCCGGGCTCGCCGACGAGACCGGTCTCACGCGCGGCGAACCCGTCTGGCACCTGGAGCGGGTGCTGCTCGCCGACGACGAGCGGGTCGGGCTGGAGAGCACCTATGTGGCGGTGGCGCGGGTGCCGGACCTGGACACGGACTTCGACCCGGACTCCTCCTTCTACGGCTATCTGCACGACCGGCTCGGGATCGGCTTCGGAGACGCGGACGAGCGGCTGGAGACGGTGCTCGCCACCCCTCGGGAGGCGCTGCTGATCGGGACGCCGCCGGCGCTGCCGATGCTGCTGATCCACCGGGTGTCGCGGGACGTCGCCGGGCGTCCGCTGGAGCGGGTCCGGTCGCTCTACCGGGGCGACCGGTTCAGCTTCACCACCCGGCTGGGCGGGGCGTCCGCGGCCGGCGCCCCGGACTGATCGCGGGGCGCCGGCGGCCCGCGGGGCAGCGCCGAGAATCATCATGATCCGGGCGATACCCTCCTCCAAATATCACGGAAAGATAACGGGTCTAGGCCAAGCTTGGGTCCGTGTTCACCACGGCGACGCCGACCCGATTCATCCGGGCCACCCGGTACGAGGAGCGTCGTCGCCATGCGAGTAACCGTTGTCGGAGCCGGCGTGCTGGGCACCCTGCACGCCTGGCAAGCAGTCGAACGCGGCCATGAGGTCGTCCATCTGGAACGCGAGACCGAGGCCCGGGGCGCCTCCGTGCGGAACTTCGGCCTGATCTGGGTCGGCGGGCGGGCCGGGGGCGAGGAGCTGGAGACCGCGCTGCGCGCCCGCACGCTGTGGGAGGGGATCGGCGCCCGGGTGCCCGGGCTCGGTTTCCGGCCCGCGGGCTCCCTGACCGTCGTCACCACCGAGGCCGAACGGGCCGTCGCCGAGGAGGTGCTCCGCCGGCCCGACGCCGCGGAGCGCGGCTACCGGCTGCTGGGCGCGGAGGAGACCCGCCGGGCCAATCCGGCGCTGCGGGGCGACTTCCTCGGCGCCCTGTGGTGCGGGCGGGACGCCGCGGTCGAGCCCCGTACCGCGCAGCGCGCCCTCCGGGCCGAACTGCTGCGCTCCGGCCGGTACACCTACCTCGGCGGCCGCGAGGTCCGGGAGGTGGTGGGCCCGGCCGCCGTCCGGGACGACCACGACGAGGTGCACCGCGGCGACGCGGTGGTGCTCTGCACCGGTGCCTGGCTCGGCGGGCTCGTGCGGGAGCTGGTGCCCCGGCTGCCGGTGCGCCGGGTCCGGCTCCAGATGATGCAGACGGCACCGCTGGGCGAGACCCTGACCACCGCCGTGGCCGACGCGGACAGCTTCCGCTACTACCCGGCGTACGGCGGCCCGGCCCTGGACGCGCTGGCCGCGGCGCAGGCGCAGCCGCCGGTCGCCGAGGAGCACCGGATGCAGCTGCTGATGGTGCAGCGCCGCGACGGCGGGCTGACCATCGGCGACACCCACGCGTACGAGGACCCCTTCGACTTCGACGTCCTGGAGGACCCGTACGAACACCTGACGGGCGTGGTCGAACGGATGCTGGGCCGCCCGCTGCCCGCCGTGCGGCGCCGCTGGGCCGGGGTGTACGCGCAGTGCGCCGACCCGGCCCGGGTCGTGCACCGGCAGCAGGTCGCCGACGGGGTGCACCTCGTCACCGGGCCGGGCGGCCGCGGCATGACCTGCTCCCCCGCCATCGCCGAAACCACCGCGAACGAACTGGGCTGGTGACACCGATGACCGACACCACCGACAGCAGCATCGATCTGGTCGTGCTCGACATGGCCGGAACCACCGTCGCCGACGACGGGCTGGTCGAAGAGGCCTTTTCCGCGGCGGCCGAACGGCTCGGCGTCGCACCGGGCTCGCCGGAGCACGCCTCGCAGCTCGCCCATGTGCGCGCCACGATGGGCGAGTCCAAGATCTCCGTCTTCCGGCACCTCTTCGGCGACGAGGAGCGGGCGCGGCGCGCCAACTCCGCGTTCGAGGAGGCCTATCACGACCTCGTCGACGGCGGACGGTGCGCGCCGCTGCCGGGAGCGGTCGAGGCGATCGAGGCCCTGCGGGCGGCGGGCCGGCGGACCGTGCTCACCACGGGCTTCTCACGGGCCACGCAGGACCGCATCCTCGCCGCGCTCGGCTGGCAGGACCTCGCCGACCTCACCCTCTGCCCGGCCGACGCGGGACGTGGCCGCCCCTACCCGGACCTGGTGCTCACCGCGCTGCTGCGGACCGGGGCGGACGACGTCCGCCGGATCGCGGTGTGCGGCGACACCTCGTACGACATGCTCACCGGCCGCCGCGCCGGGGCGTCGGTCGTCGCCGGTGTGCTGACCGGGGCGCACGGCGACGCCGCGCTGCGGGAAGGCGGGGCGACGCATGTCCTCGGCTCCGTCGGCGAGTTGCCCGCCGTGCTGGCCGTCGCCGACGCGGAGGCCGCCCGGCGGCCGGGAGCCCCGCGGTGACCGGGCGGCAGGGCTCGGCGCAGGACGCCCCGGCGGGCATCCGCTTCGACGGGGTGTCGGTCTCCTACGGCGGGACCCCGGTGCTGGACTCGTTCGACCTGACCGTGCGGCCGGGTGAGGTCATGGCGCTGCTCGGGCCGTCCGGCTCGGGCAAGACCACCGCGCTGCGGACGGTCGCCGGATTCGTCACGCCGTCCTCGGGGCGGGTGTTCCTCGGCGACCGGGACGTCACGGAGCTGCCGCCGTACCGGCGGGGCATCGGGATGGTCGTCCAGCAGTACGCGCTCTTCCCACATCTGCGGGTCGCGGACAATGTGGCGTTCGGCCTGCGGGCGCAGAAGGTGCCGCGCCGCGAGATCGGCGCCAGGGTCGCCGAGGCCCTCGACATGACGGGCATGACCGGCCTCGCCCGGCGGTATCCGCGGGAGCTGTCGGGCGGTCAGCAGCAGCGGGTGGCGATCGCGCGGGCGCTGGCCGTCCGGCCGGGGGTGCTCCTGCTGGACGAGCCGTTGTCGGCCCTGGACGTGCAGCTCCGCTCGGGCATGCTGGCCGAACTGGGCCGGCTGCACCGCGAACTGCCGGACGTCCCGGTCCTGTACGTCACGCACGACCAGGTCGAGGCGATGACGCTGGCGGACCGGATCGCCGTCATGGACGGGGGCCGGATCCAGGACTGCGGAACGCCGCAGGAGCTGTACCGCAGGCCCCGCACCGAATTCACGGCCTCCTTCGTCGGACACGCCAATCTGCTGCGGGTGACGGTGCGGGAGACGGCGGCGGACGGTGCGGTCGTGGCCACCCTCGCCGGTACGCGGATCCGCGCCACCGCCGCGGGCGGCGGCCGGCCCGTGCCGGGAGCGGGCGCCGTGCTCTGTGTCCGTCCCCATCTCGTCGCCCTGGGGCCGGGGCCCAACGTGCTGCGCGGCACGGTCGCCGAGGTGCAGTGGCGCGGCCCCACGCACCGGATCCTCGTGGACACCGCGGGCGGCCGGGTCACGGCCGACGTCCGGGAACTCCGGGAAGCCCCCGCCGTCGGCGCGGACGCCGAGGTGCACTTCGCGCCGGAGGACGCGGTGCTGCTGCCCGCACCGGCGGACGAGCCGGCCGCCCGGGAACCGGCGGCTGCGGGTGCGGCTGCGGGGGTGGCCCATGGCTAGCGCGGTACGGTCCGGCGGGCCCGGGCGGCCCGTTGCGGCCGGCGCCGGACCGGACGCGGGCGGGAGCGAGGTCCGCGGGGCGGAGCGGCCATCCCTCCGTGAGCCGGGCGCTCCTCCCGGCGCCCACCGTCCGGGGCGCCGCCGCACCCTGATCCGTCTGCTGTGGGTGCTGCCGCCGGTGGCCGTCCTGGCAGCAGTCTTCCTCCATCCGCTCGCGCTGGTGGTCCGGCAGTCCGTGACCCCCGACGAGGGTGGCGTCTCCGTCGAGCCGTACACCGAGGTGTTCGCCTCCGCGGTGTTCCGGGAGGCGCTCGGGACCACGGTGGGCATCGCCCTCGCCGCGACCGCGGGCTGCCTGGTGCTCGGCTTCGGGCTCGCCGTGGTGATCGCCTTCGTGCCGTTCCCCGGTGCCCGGGCGGTGTCCCGGTTCGTCGACGTCTTCCTCTCCTTCCCGTCCTTCCTGATCACGCTCGCGCTGCTCTTCCTCTACGGCACCGCCGGGATGGCCAACGGCATCTGGACGGACGCCACCGGCGCGGCCACCGGGCCGTTCCGGTTCCTCACCACGCCGTGGGGTGTGATCCTCGCGGAGATCACCTACTTCACGCCGTTCGTGATGCGTCCCCTGCTCGCCGCCTTCGCGCAGCTGGAGACCGCCCAGCTGGAGGCCGCCGCCTCGCTCGGCGCCCGGCCGGCCCGGATCGTCCGGCGGGTGATCCTGCCGGAGGCGATGCCGGCGCTCGCCGCCGGCGGCAGTCTCGTTCTGGTGCTGTGCCTCAACGAATTCGGCATCGTGCTCTTCACCGGCGCCAAGGGCGTCACCACGCTCCCGACGCTCGTGTACGGCAAGGCCATCCTCGAATCCGACTATCCGGCGGCCTGTGTCGTCGCCGTCGTCAATGTGGTGATCTCCGTGGGCATCTACGGCCTCTACAGGACGGTGAGCCGCCGTGCTGGTGCATAGCCGGGCCGGCCGCCGGGCCGTCCACACCGTCTTCTTCACCCTGTTCGTGCCGCTGTTCGCGATACCGTTGCTGGTCGTCGTGGCCGCCTCCTGCGCGACGCACTGGAGCGGCGCCTTCCCGTCGGGGCCGACGGGAAGGCACTACGAGGCGGCGGTCCAGGGCGCCTCCGTCCACGCGCTGACCACCAGCCTGGTCACCGCGGCCGTGGCCAGTGCTCTCGCGCTGCTCCTCGGCACCTGGGCGGCGCTCGCCGCCGCCGCTCTCGGCCCCCGCGGGCGGCGTCTGGTCGACGCACTGTTCATGCTGCCGGTGGCGGTGCCGTGTGTGGTCGTCGGCCTCGCCGTCCTCGTGGCGTTCAGCAGTCCGCCGCTACTGCTCAACGGCACCCGGTGGGTCGTGATCATCGCGCACACCGTGCTGGTCACCGCGTTCGCCCAGCAGTCGGTGTCGGCGGCCGTGGCGCGCCTCGACCCGATGTACGAGCAGGCCGCCGCCGGCCTCGGCGCCCGCCCCTGGTACGTGCTGTGGCGGGTGAAGCTGCCGCTGCTGCTGCCCTCGCTGTCGGCCGCCGCCGGACTCTGCTTCGCCCTGTCCATGGGCGAGTTGAGCGCCACGATGATGCTCTATCCGCCGGACTGGATGCCGCTTCCGGTCCAGATCTTCGCCGCCACCGACCGGGGCTCGCTGTTCACCGGCTCCGCCCTGGCCGTGGTCCTCATGGGAACGACGCTGCTCGTGCTGCTCGCCGTCTCCCGCCTCCGCACCCGGGCCTCCTACCGCTGACCCGTATCCCCGAGGAGTCACAACGTCATGTTCCGTCACAGCAAGCCGGTCACCGCCCTCTCCGCAGCCCTGTTGCTCACCGCTCCGCTCTCCGCGTGCGGCACGCCCTCCGCCTCGCAGGACAAGAACGTCGTCACCGTCTACAGCGCCGACGGCCTCAAGGGAGAGAAGGGCGACGGCTGGTACGACCGGGTCTTCCGGGACTTCGAGAAGAAGACCGGCATCACGGTGAAGTACGTCGAGGGCGGCTCCGGCGAGATGGTGCAGCGCGCCGTCCGCGAGAAGGTCAACACCCAGGCGGACGTCCTGGTCACCCTGCCGCCCTTCATCCAGCAGGCGGACGCGAAGGGGCTGCTGGCCCGGTACGAACCCGCCGGTTCCGACAAGGTCGCCCCGGCGGGCAAGGACCCCGACGGCGCGTGGACCGCCGTCGTGAACAACTACGCCGGCTTCATACGCCACCGCAAGCAGCCGAAGGAGGCCCCCACCACCTGGGAGGACCTGCTCGACCGCGGCTACCGGAACAAGCTGCAGTACTCCACCCCCGGGGTCGCCGGTGACGGCACCGCGGTCCTCATCAAGGCGATGCACGACTTCGGCGGCAAGGAGCCCGCCATGGCCTTCCTGAAGAAGCTGCAGGCCAACAACGTCGGCCCGTCCTCCTCCACCAGCAAGCTCGCCCCCAAGGTGGACAAGGGCGAGATCCTGGTCGCCAACGGGGACGTGCAGATGAACCACGCGCAGTCCGCATCGATGCCCAACCTCGGCATCTGGTTCCCGGCGAAGCAGGGGAAGAAGCCCACCACCTTCGCCCTCCCCTACGCCGCCGGACTGGTGAAGAACGCGCCGCACGACGCCAACGCCAGGAAGCTCCTCGACTTCATGCTCGGTGCGGCGGCCCAGAAGCAGGTCAGTGAGATCGGCGGCGGTTTCGCGGCCCGCACCGACATCGAGGCCACCGACCCGAACGCCAGGGAACTCGACCGGATCGTCCGGGGCGTCGAGGTCTTCCAGCCGGACTGGCAGGACATCCACCGGAACCTCGACACCTATCTGGACGCCTGGCGGACCGCGACCGGAAGCTGAACGCCTGGCGGACCCCGGCCGGAAGCCGACCGCCTGGCGGACCGCGGCCGGAAGCCGACCGCTTGGCGGACCGCGACTGGAAGCCGACCGCCACCCGTGGCGCGGAGTCGCCGGCGCTCCGCGCCACGGGCAACTTGGGGCCGGGGATGGCGACCGCCCCCGGACGCGGTGCGCCGCTTCATCGCGCCGGGCAGGAGCGGCGTCCGGGGCGGGACCGGAGCGTTGCCGGGGACCCGCTCGTGCCCCCGCCGGGCGGGAGTCGGTAGCATTCCGGAGCAATTCCCCCTGGACGAGGACGGCTCATGAGCACCACCCCGGCACGACGGCGCGCGACCGCCGTCGTCGTGGGTGTGCTCCTGGCGCTGACCGGGGTGCTGCTGTGCAAGCCGTGGGTACCGGCCGGCCCCCAACAGGCCGCCGCAGCCCCGGTCGGTACAGCCCCGGTCGACGCAGCCCCGGTCGACGCAGCCCCGGTCGGCACAGCTCCGGCCGCCGCGGACCCGGCCACTACGGGCCCGGCAACGGCCCCGTTCCGCACCGATGCCGACGGCTCCACCCGCGTCGACGACGCCACCGGACTCGACGGCTCCGGCGCACCGGGCTGTCAGGAACGGGACCGGGACACCGGCTCCCAGCCCGCCGTGCCGCCCCGCAGCGGGCCTTCGCAGGACCATGTGTCGCTGCTGGCGGAACGGCCCCGGCCCGACTGCCGGACCGTGCTGAGCGTGGTGCACACCCGGCCGGCCGTGACTGCCGCGGCGCTCACCGCGCCCACCCCGGTCGAACTCTCGGTGCTGCGGGTGTAGACGACGCCGGGCCTCCGCCCGTGCCTTCGTCCCCCGTACTTTCCCCGGTGCGCGCGGCGCTCAGCGCTCGCGTGCTCCGTCCTGCACCCTGAGGAGATCCTCATGGCTCCGGCCACCCCATCCGGTCGCAAGACCTCCCGGCGCGGCATCGTCATCGGTATCGGTGTCGCGTTCGCCGCGCTGCTGCTCGGCTTTCTGTCCCAGTTCGCCACCGGCTCGTCGGACGGCTCCGGAGGGGCCGGCGACGCAGCGTCCGACGCGGGAGCCTCCGGTTCCGAGGCGGACACCTATGCCCAACTGACGAAACTGGCCCGCCGCGACCCCGGCGACAAGCTGGCGCAGGGCCGCGCGGACGCTCCCGTGGTCATGATCGAGTACGCGGACTTCGGCTGCTCGTTCTGCGGGAAGTTCGCCCGCGACACCGAACCCGGCCTGGTGAAGAAGTACGTCGACCGCGGTGTGCTCCGCATCGAGTGGCGCAATCTGCCCATCTTCGGCAAGGCCTCCGAGCGGGCCGCGCGCGCCTCCTGGGCAGCCGGCCGGCAGGGCAGGTTCTGGGAGTTCCACAAGGCGGCCTACGCGGATGAGGACTCCAAGGCCAAGGGCTTCGGCGCGGACCGGCTCGACGCGCTGGCCCGCGAGGCGGGCGTGGACGACCTGAAGCGGTTCCGGAACGACCTCGACAGCGCGGCGGCGCGGAAGGCCGTGCGCCGCGACCAGCAGGAGGGCTACCGGCTCGGCGCCTCCAGCACACCGTCGTTCCTGGTCAACGGGCGTCCCATCGCCGGGGCCCAGCCGCCGGAGGCGTTCGCCCAGGCGATCGACGCGGCGCGGGAGGCGGCCGGCCGGAAGGCGGCCGGGAAGTGACCGACATCGGCTACCTCGCGGCGTTCCTCGGCGGGCTGCTGGCGCTGCTGAGCCCGTGCAGCGCCCTGCTGCTGCCCGCGTTCTTCGCCTACTCGATCGACTCGGCGTCGCGGCTGCTGGCCCGGACCGGCATCTTCTACCTGGGGCTGGCGACGACGCTGGTCCCGCTGGGTGCCGCGGGTTCGCTGGCCGGGCGGCTCTTCTACGGGCACCGGGACCAGCTGGTCACCGCGGGCGGCTGGCTGATCATCGCCCTGGGCGCCGCCCAGATCCTGGGGCTGGGCTTCGTGTCCCGGCGGCTGCAGGCCGCGTCCGGGCGGATCCGGCCGACGACCGCGCTGTCCGTCTACGCGCTCGGCGCGGTCTACGGGCTGGCGGGCTTCTGCGCGGGGCCCATCCTCGGCAGTGTGCTGACCGTCGCGGCGGTGCACGGCTCTCCGGCCTACGGCGGTGCGCTGCTGGCGGTGTACGCGCTCGGCATGGCGATGCCGCTGTTCCTGCTGGCGCTGCTCTGGGAGCGTTTCGACCTGGGCCGTCGCCGCTGGCTGCGGGGCCGGCCGCTGCGCGTCGGGCGGCTGGAACTGCACACCACGTCCCTGTTGTCGGGGGCCTTCTTCATCCTGCTGGGCACGGTCTTCCTGGTGTACGACGGCACGTCCGCACTGCCCGGGCTGCTCGGCGTGGACGACTCCTACGAGGCCGAGCGGTGGGCGCAGCAGGTCGGGACGGCCGTCCCGGACGGTCTGCTGCTGGCCGGGATCGTGGCCGCGGTGCTGGTGGTGCTGCTGGTCCGGGGGCTGCGGAGCCGCAGGGAGCAGTAACCCGGGCCTGCCGACGGGCCGAGGGGACTCGGGCCGCTCGTTGCGCCGGTGCGCGTACGGGCGGCCCGACTCCGTGGGGACCAGCTCCGTGTGGGGCCCGGTTCCTTGGAGCCCAGGTCGTCGGGGCCCGGCTCCTCGGTGGCCCGCATCCGCTTGGGTCCGGTTTCCGGGCCGATGATCAGTGCGGCCGTCCGCCGCTCAGGAGACGGCCGTTCGTCGATCGGGTGATGTCCGGCCGGCAGGCCGTGGCTCGCCGGTCGCGGCGGGCGGGAGCCGGGAGACTGCTCCCGCATCGATGGTCACGCTGTGAAGTGGGTGGGCGAATGCGGCCGGTCAGCCGACGACGGGTACTCCAGGGCAGTGCGGTCACCGCCACGGCGGTGACGGGCGTGGCGGGTTCCCCGTTCGCCGGGTTCGGCGGGCTGGTGCAGGCCGCTCCGCGCGGGACCGTTCCCGACTCCGCGTGGGAGGAGTTGAACCGGTCGCTGGAGGGGACGCTCATCCGGCCGGAGGACGACGGCTACAACACGTGGGGACACCCGCAGAACCTGCGGTACGACGCGAAGCGGCCGGCGGGCGTGGCGGTCTGCCACACCGCCCGCGGTGTCCGGACGGCCATCCTCTGGGCGGCGCGGACCGGGGTGCACCTGGCCGCCCGCTCCGGGGGCCACAGCTACGGCGGCTACTCCGCCACCACCGGGCTGCTGGTGGATCTGGGCCAGCTCGACCGGGTCCGGGTGGACCGGCGGGAGGGCACCGTCACCGTCGGTGCGGGAGCCCGGAACACCGATCTCTACAACGCCCTGCAGCCGTTCGGCGCGGCCGTTTCGGCGGGGCGGTGCCCCACAGTGGGGATCAGCGGGCTGACGCTGGGCGGCGGCTTCGGCTTCAGTTCCCGGATGCTGGGCCTGACCTGCGACAGTCTGCTCCGGACCACGGTGGTGACGGCCGCGGGCAATCTGCTGGAGAGCGACGCGGTCCGGCACTCCGATCTGTTCTGGGCGTGCCGGGGCGGGGGCGGCGGGAACTTCGGCATCAACACCGGGTTCACCTTCCGTACGACCCCGGTCGACCGGGTGTCGGTGTATCAGCTCGACTGGGACTGGGAGGACGTGCCGGCGGCGTTCGCGGCGGTCCAGGCCCTGGTCATGGAGGCGCCGAACGCCTTCTCCTGCCGGATCGGCGGCGGGGCCGCCGGCCGGACCCGGAAGGAGATCCGGTCCCGGCGGACCCTGTCCGCGCTCGGGCAGTACTTCGGCCCCGCGGACGAACTCCGGGAGCTGCTCGACCCGGTGCTGCGTGCCGCGCGGCCGCAGCGGGTGCTGATCGAGAACCGGACCTTCTGGCAGGCGAAGGACTTCTTCTACCACAGCGTCCCCAGCGGCCGGTACGCCGTGGGCTCCCGGTACCTCGACCGCCCGCTGCCCGACCGGGGCGTCGAGGCGTTCGTCGACGCCGTCGACGTCTGGCCCGGCAGTTCGAACCCGGACGGGGCGGGCATGGCGCTGTTCGCCTGGGGCGGGGCCATCGGCGACACCGGTCCCCGGGAGACCGCGTTCTGGCACCGCTCGGCCCGCTTCCTGCTCGCCACCGAGACGACCTGGGCGGAGCAGGACCCACCGTCCCTGGTCCGTGCGAACCTCGACTGGCTGAACGCCCTGAACCACGCGCTGGAGCCGTACGACAACGGGTACGCCTACCAGAACTTCATCGATCCGGCGCTGCGCGACTGGAAGCGGGCCTACTACGGCGGGAACTACCCCCGGCTCACCGAGGTGAAGCGCGCCTACGACCCCGGGGATCTCTTCCGGTTCCGGCAGAGCATCACGGGCTGACCGCGCGCGGCGGCGCCCCGGACCGGCCGGTCCGGGGCAGGCCGTGCACCGGCCGGCGGAGCCTCGTAGGCCGCAGGGTCACTCGGCCACGCCGTCCAGGTGCGGCAGATAGTGCTCCAGGCGCTCCCGCTTGGCCCGCAGATAGCGGATGTTCTCCTCGGAGGGCGGCATCAGCAGCGGCACCTGCTCGGCGATCTTGACGCCGTGGCGCAGCAGCGCCTCGCGCTTCAGCGGGTTGTTCGACAGCAGCCGCACGGACCGCACATCGAGGTCGTGCAGCATCTCCGCGGCCACCCGGTAGTCGCGGGCGTCGACCGGGAGCCCGAGGGCGAGATTGGCCTCGACGGTGTCCAGGCCCTCGCTCTGCAGCTTCATCGCCTGGAGCTTGGCCAACAGGCCGATGCCCCGCCCCTCGTGGCCGCGGAGGTAGACGAGGATGCCGCGCCCCTCGGACGCGATGGCGCGCAGCGCCGCGGTGAGCTGGTCGCCGCACTCGCAATGCGTGGACCCGAAGCCGTCGCCGGTGAGGCACTCCGAATGCACCCGGGTGAGAACCCCCTCCCCTCCCTCCACATCGCCGTATACGAGCGCGACTTGTTCTTCCCCGCTCGCTCGGTCCAGATAGCCTATAGCGAGAAAATCGCCGTGCACGGTAGGCAGTCGGACATTTACCACGCGCTCGGCGCCTTGCGGCCGAGTACTGCCGTCGAACACGACATCACTAACTGTCATGGCGGGATCCTACCTCTGCCGGTAATCGCTCAGCTGTGTAGGCGAACAATGCCATAAGAACGCCAACGAAGCACCCCCGCCATCCAGTTCGGCCGACGTTCCGGCAGGTCCGCGTAGGGTACTCCTGCGGACGCGTTCGGAAAGGCCGGTTGCGCCCGTTCATTCTGGCCGCCCGGTGGCGGCACCCGCAGCGCAAAGAACGAAAGGCCGGAAAGACATGAGCGGTTCGGGAACGCACGACAGGCCCTCCGGCCTGCTGCCGCGGAGCACCACCGAGGAGGTCCGGGAGCGGCGGCCGGCCGTCGCGATCCTGCCCGTCGGCAGCTTCGAGCAGCACGGCGCCTTCCTCCCGCTGGCGACCGACACGGTCATCGCCTGCACCATCGCACGGGAGATCGCCGCAGCGTACCCGGTGTTGCACCTGCCTCCGGTGACCGTCTCCTGCTCCCACGAGCACGCGGACTGGCCGGGGACGGTGAGCATCTCGGCCGCCACCCTGCACGCCGTCGTGGGAGACATCGCGGCCTCGCTGCGGCGGTCCGGCATCGGATCCTTGATTCTGTTGAACGCTCACGGCGGGAATTACGTACTCCGTAACGTGGTTCAGGAATCTGCCGGCAGTGGCACCCGCATGGCACTTTTCCCGGGACCCGCGGACTGGGATGCCGCGCGGAACCGGGCCGGTGTACAGACGTCCTCGCACAGTGATATGCACGCGGGAGAACTGGAGACGTCCATCCTGCTGCACGCGCATCCGGAACTGGTCGGAACCGGCTATGAAACGGCGGACTGTCTTGCGGACGACCGCCGGCATCTGCTCAGTCTCGGTATGGCGCCCTATACGGAGTCCGGAGTGATCGGCCGTCCTTCCCTGGCGTCCGCGGAGAAGGGAAAGGAGTTGCTGGCCGGTCTCGTCGATTCCTTCGACGAGTACCTCACGCTTCTCACCGCATAGCAGACATTCACCCCGTCCTGTCCCTTTCGGCGAGCCCCGCGGGCGGCCGGTGACAGGATGCGTTCCGCATGCCCCGACGGACATGCCCCGACAGAGGGGAGAGACACCGCGGCCGTACCGCGGACCCCTCTCGTGACGAAAGGCGCCCATGACCCGATCGACCGACTCCGCCGTCGTCCCCCGGCTGGTCCGTTCCCGGCAGGTGACCCGATGACCGGCCCCGCCGAGCAGCGCGGCGGCGCCCCGCTCGACGCCGGGAGCGCCTGGGACCGGATCCGCGGAATCCGCTCCGCGGCGGACGCCGGGGCCGCCGGGCTGGTCCCGGACGGGAACGGCGGTCTGCGCTGGGAGCAGGACGCCTCGCCGGAGGCGGCGCTGCTGGCCGACCGGTATCTGCCGCTGTGCCTGGGCGGCCCGCGGCTCGCCTTCGCCCAGCTCGGGCAGAGCCTCGACGGGTTCATCGCCACCCGCACCGGCGACGCCGACTACGTCACCGGCGAGGAGGACCGCTGCCATCTGCACCGGCTGCGGGCGCTGGCCGACGCGGTGCTCGTCGGCGCCGGGACGGCGGTGGCGGACGATCCGCAGCTCACCGTGCGGGCCTGTACCGGGGTGAGCCCGGTGCGGGTGGTGCTCGACCCGGACGGCCGGGTGCCGCTGCGGCGCCGGGTGTTCACCGACGGGGCCGCACCGACCCTGTGGGTGGTCGGTGCCGGCCGCGAGCGGGAGCGCGCCGTGCCGGACGGGGTCGAGGTGCTGACCCTGCCGGACCGCGCCGCGTTCGCTCCCCGCCGCCTGGTCGAGGCCCTCGCCCGGCGCGGTCTCGGCCGGGTGCTCGTCGAGGGCGGCGGCGTCACCGTCTCCCGCTTCCTGGACGAGCGCGCCCTGGACCGCCTCTATGTGACCGTGGCTCCGGTGCTGCTGGGGGACGGCATACCGGGGCTCCGCTTCCCCGGCACACCGGTGATGCGCGATGCGCTACGCCCGCCGGTGCGCCGCGCCGCTCTCGGCGAGGACACGCTCTTCGAACTCGATCTGCGGGCGCTCCCGCCGCAGCCGGGTGACGAACGGGCCGGCGAGCACGCCGACGCCGGGCAGGCTCGCGGCGAAGGCCAGCACGCCGTACACCACGGAGACGGTCAGCCCCTGAGCCGCGCCTAGTCCGGCGACCCCGAACGCCCAGGCGGTGACGCCCTCCCGTGGCCCCCAGCCGCCGACGTTCAGCGGCAGGGCCATGGCGAGCAGTGCCAGCACCGCCAGGGGCAGCAGGGCCGCGACGGACGCCTGCGACCCGGCCACGCGGGCGGCGAGGACGAACATGCCGAGGTGTCCCGCGAGGACCGCCAGCGAGGAGACCACCACGCCGGGCCAGAGGTCGCGGGCGAGCAGCGCCCGGCGCGCCTCGGCCAGCACGGCGCGGACGGCCCGGCTCCGGCGGGAGGTGCCGGGCCGGCCGCGCAGCCACAGGACGGCGGCGGCGCCGGCCGCGGCCAGCACGGCGAAGGTGACGACGGCGCCGGGGGTGGTCAGTGCGTGCCGGACGGCGGCGGACGCCGGGGACAGCGGGGCCAGCACCACGGCGGCCCCGACGGCGATCAGCGCCACCTGGCCCGCGGCCCGTTCGAGGACCACCGCGCGCACCCCCCTTCCGAGGTCGCCGGCGTGCTGCCCGTGCTGGACGGCACGGTGGACGTCGCCGAGGACACCGCCGGGCAGTGCCGCGTTCAGGAACAGCGCCCGGTAGTAGTCGGCGACCGCCCGGCCCAGCGGCAGCCGCAGGTCCAGCCCCCGGGCGACCAGGCACCAGCGCCAGGCGCTGCAGACGGTGGTGAGCACGCCGAGGGCGACGGAGGCCAGCAGGGCCGGGCCGTCGATCCTGCGCAGTCCGTCGAGGAACGCGCCGGTGCCCAGCCGCCACAGCAGCACCGCGAGGATGGCCACGCCGGCGAGGGTGCGGAGCCGTTCCCGTGCGGTACGCGACATCACGCGGCCGCCGGGGGCAGGGCGAGCAGGTCGCTGTGGTGCACCACCACCCGCAACTCCCCCGCCGCGCACGCCGCCAGGCGGCGCCGCAGATACTCCTCCGCGCGGTCGGTGAGCTCCGGGCGCTGTTCGCAGGCGGCGGCGACCCAGCCGCGGAGCCACTCCGCCGCGAGCGCGGACGCGTCGGGGCCCAGCCGCCACGCACTGGTGGCGACCCGTACCGTCGCGCCCGCCGCTTCGAAGGCGTCGGTGGCGGCGGCGACGGCGTCCGACCCCAGCAACTCCTCGCGCCGCTGGTGGGCGTTGAACGCGTCGGCGATCTCCGCGTCCAGCGGGTCGGCGGGGGTGATCTCCACCCGGCCGACGACGGAGAGCGCCAGCAGGGCCGGGCACCCGGCGCCGGTGCAGGCGGCGACGAGCCGGTGCAGTTCCTCGGGGGTGAGCACGTCGAGCAGCGCGGAGGCGGTGACGAGCGCGGTGCCCGCCAGGGCCTCCGCCGTCAGGCCGGCGATCGGACCGCACGCGGTGGCCACGGTGACGGGGCTGCCGTCGGCCGCCCCGGACGGGGCCGACGCGGCAGCCCGGGCGAGCAGTTCGGGGTCGTGGTCGTGCAGGATCCAGTGCTGCGCACCGGGCAGGCGCGGGGCGAGCCAGCGGCCCATGGAACCGGTGCCGCAGCCGAGGTCGCGGACGACCTGCGCCCCGTCCTCCGCGTCCCGCCGGCCGGACGCCAGGTGGTCCCGCAGCGGGCCGAGGAGTGCTTCGGCGCGGGCGGCGGCGTCCGCGGGCTCCCGCAGCTGCAGCCACTCCGGGGCGTAGCGCGTGGTGTCGTCGTCGAGTCCGTCCGCGGTGTGCGGGGCGGCGCCGGCCGCGTCCTGCGGGGTGTGGGGTGTCGTGGTGTCGGTGGTGCTCATGCGGCCCTCCGGGGCTCCTGTCGAAGCTGTTCCAGCACTCCGGCGAGACGCTTCGCGGTGCTGTCCCACCCTTCCAACGTGCTGCGTCGCTGCCGGGCGGCATCGCGCAGCCGGCGGCGCAGACCGGGCTCCTCCAGCCAGCGGCGGAGCGCCGCGGTGAGCGCGGCCCGGTCGCCCGGCGGCACGAGGATGCCGGGCACGGTGCCGTCGGGCGCCCGGCCGACGGCCTCCGGGAGGCCGTCCACGGCGGTCGCCAGCACGGGGGTGCCGCGGGCCAGGGCCTCGGTCACGACCATGCCGTAGGTCTCGGCGTAGGACGGCAGAACCAGCAGGTCGGCGGCGGCGTAGCAGGCGTCCAGTGCCGCGCCGGAGCGCGGCCCGACAAGCCGCAGCCGCTCCTGCAGGCCGTGTTCCTCGACGAGTTCGCGCAGCCGGGCGACGTGCGCGAGGTGCTGCTGGAGGCTGCCGACGCAGTCGCAGGTCCAGGGCAGGTCGGCGACGGCCGCCAGGGCCTCGGCGAGCCGGTGCTGCCCCTTGCGCGGCGTGACCGCGGCGACGCAGAGCAGCCGGGTGCCGCCGTCGGTGCCGGGCGCCTCGGGTGCGAGGTCGACGCCGGGGGCGGCGACATGGACCCGGGCGGCGTCGAGCCCGTGGTGGGCCACCAGCCGGCGGCCGGCCCAGGTGCTGGTGGCCACGACCGCCGGGACGGCGCGCAGGGTGCCGCGCTCCCGGGCGTCGAGGTCCGCGGCCAGGGCGGGGGCGAGCCCGGTCTCGTCGCCGAGCGGCAGGTGCACCAGGACCGCCAGCCGCAGCCGCCCGGCCTCGGGGCCGACGATGTCGGGGACGCCGCAGGCCACGAGACCGTCGAGGAGGACGACGGTGCCGTCCGCCAGCTCCGCGAGCAGCCGCGCCAGGTCCCGGCGCGCGGCCGTTCCGGCCTGCGGCCAGGCTCCCGGGACGGTGTGCTCGCGGACCTGCCAGCCGGCCGCGGGCAGCTCCTGGCAGATCCGGCGGTCGTAGGTGTTTCCGCCGCTCGGGGCGGCCGGGTCGTCGACGCCCCCGGGCATGACGACGTGCACCGTGCGCGCGTCGTCCGCCGCGGGGCCGGCGCCGTTCACAGCGGGCGCTCGTAACTCGCCCAGGCGACGTGCGACTCGTGCAGGGTGACCGTGATGCCGTCGAGCCCGCGGGCTCCTTCGCCGAGCGCGCCGGCGTGGACGCGGTCGGCCAGCCGGTCGGCGACGACCTTGGCCAGGGCCTCGGTGGAGGTGTTGATCCCGGTGAAGTCGGGTTCGTCGTCGAGGTTGCGATAGTTGAGGTCACCGAGCACGGCGGCGAGTTCCTGGCCGGCCAGCCCCATGTCGACCACGATGTTGTCGGCGTCGAGTTCGGCGCGGCGGAACGAGGCGTCCACGATGAAGGTCGCTCCGTGCAGGCGCTGTGCCGGGCCGAAGACCTCACCGCGGAAGCTGTGGGCGACCATGAAGTGGTCGCGGACGGTGACGCTGAACAACGGATGCCCCTCCGGGATTCTTGTGCCCCTGGGCGGGGCACGGGTGGCTCACCCGGGTCCGTGGTCCGGGCCCGGGTCGGTGCGTGTGCTGATGAGTACGGACCGGGCCGCGCTCCTGCTCAGACCGGATTCTCCGCGTCGTCGTACCGCACGCGGTGGCACAGCGCCGGGAGGTCGCCGGAGGCGAGCCGCGGCATGACCGCCGGCAGCTCGTCGAAGGCGCACTCCCCGGTGATCAGCGCGTCGAACGCCGGGTCGGCGAGCAGGTCGAGGGAGAGCGCGAGCCGGTCGGCGTAGGTGCGGCGGGAGCGCCGCGCCGGGGACACCGCCCCGACCTGGCTGCTGCGCACGACCAGGCGGCGCGAGTGGAAGGCCTCGCCGAGCGGCAGACTGATCCGGCGGTCGCCGTACCAGCTCATCTCCAGGACCGTGCCGTCCGGGTCGAGGAGTTCGAGGGAGCGGGCGAGGCCGGCCTCGGTGGCGCTGGCGTGCACCACGAGGTCGAGGCCGTCCGCGGCCTTCTCCGGGAGGGCGAAGTCCACGCCGAGGGCCTCGGCGATGCCGGCCTTCTCCGGGTCGGCGTCGACGAGCTGGACCCGGACGCCGGGGTACCGGTTCAGGAGGGCGGCGACGCTGCAGCCGACCATGCCCGCGCCCACCACGGCGATCCGGTCGCCGATCATCGGGGCGGCGTCCCACAGGGCGTTCACCGCGGTCTCGACCGTTCCCGCCAGCACGGCCCGGTGCGCGGGTACGGTGTCCGGCACCGGGGTCACGGCGCTCGCCGGGACGACGAAGCGGGTCTGGTGCGGGTAGAGGGAGAAGACCGTACGGCCGAGCAGTTCGGGCGGCCCCTCCTCGACGCGGCCGACGTTGAGGTAGCCGTACTTGACCGGCCCGGGGAAGTCGCCGTCCTGGAAGGGGGCGCGCATCGTGGCGTGCTGGCTCTCGGGTACCCCGCCGCGGAAGACCAGGGTCTCGGTGCCGCGGCTCACCCCGGAGTACCGCGTCCGCACCAGGACCTCGCCGGCGGCGGGCCCGTTGAGGGGGGCCGGCCGGATCTCGCCGTGGCCGGGAGACCGGAGCCAGAAGGCGCGTGCTGTGCGCTGCATCGACATCCTCCTGAACAGTCGGGCGCTGGCTCACGTACGTACGTCGTGACGAGGGCGCGGTCACGATACGCGGCCCTCACGCAGCTTGTCACACAACGGGAGGAGGCCCATGGCCGTCTACGAGGGCTACGGCACCCAGGTGTTCCACCGGGAGACCACCACGGGAATGGGCGCGCAGCTGGTCCTGCTGGGGCTGCTCTGGACAGCGGTCGGACTGGGTCCGGCGGGCTGGCTCACCGGGGCGGTCTTCGCGATGTCCACCTGGGTGGTGCTCACCCGTGCCCTGCGCCGGTCGTGGACCCGGTCGTTCGGACCGGCCAACGGCGTCACGCTGGCCCGCGCGATCCTGGTGGGGGGTGTGACCGCGCTGGTCGCGGACTCCTTCGTACGGGAGCCGTCGGTGGCGGTGCTGGTCGCCCTGGCGACGGTGGCGCTGATCCTCGACGGGGTGGACGGGCAGGTCGCCCGGCGCACCGGGACGGCGACCCCGCTCGGCGCGCGCTTCGACATGGAGGTCGACGCGTTTTTGATCCTGGTGCTCAGCGTGCAGGTCGCGACGGCGCTGGGGCCGTGGGTGCTGCTGATCGGCGCCATGCGGTACGCGTTCGTCGCCGCGGCCCGGGTGCTGCCCTGGCTGAACGGGGCGCTGCCGCCGAGCACCGCCCGCAAGGCGGTGGCCGCCTCGCAGGGGATCGCCCTGGTGGTGGCGGCGGCCGATGTCCTGCCGCAGGCCGCGGCGTTCGCCGTGGTCCTGACGGCGCTCGCGCTGCTGGTCTGGTCCTTCGGGCGGGACATCGCCGGGCTGTACCGGGGCCGGGAGATCCCGGCCACCGCCGCAGCGGCTGCCTCCGGCACGACGGCTCCCGAGGTCGCAGCACCTACGGTCGCAGCACCTGAGGTCACTGCACCCGAGGTCACGGCCCCCGAAGCGACGGTCCGGCAGGCGGCCTGACGGCCGTTCGTCCCCCGCGCACCCTGAGGAGCGCTCCGGCCACGGGGCTTCGCAGACGTCACGGCGGCTGGTCCCCGCGGGCGCGCTCCCGGCGGACCACCTCGGGCAGGTCGGCGAGCCGGTCCAGTCCGCGCAACGGCTGCCGCATCCGGGCGTTGCCGGCCAGTTCCGTGCGGTGCCGGTCGAGGAACCACCAGTACCCCGCGGAGTAGGGGCAGCCGGTGGGCCCGGTGCGCTCGCCGGGCCGGTAGGCGCAGGGCCCGCAGAAGTCGCTCATCCGGTTGATGTAGGGCCCGCCGCAGACATAGGGCTTGGTGGTCATCCGGCCGCCGTCGGCGTACTGGGACATCCCGATGACGTTCGGCACCATCACCCAGTCGTAGCCGTCGACGAAGCTGCGGTGGAACCAGTCGGTGACCCGGTCCGGGTGCCAGCCGCGCTGCAGCGCCCAGTTGCCGAGCACCATCAGCCGGGGGATGTGATGCACCCAGCCGCGGTCGCGGACCTCGGCGAGGACACCGGCCAGGCAGCGCGCGGTGACGGCGTCCGCGTCGAGCTCGGTGAACCAGCCGGGCAGCGGCCGGTGGTGGCGCAGCGCGTTGCGCTCCCGGTACCGCGGCCGAAGTGCCAGTACACCTGCCAGACGTATTCGCGCCAGCCGGCGATCTGCCGGACGAAGCCTTCGACCGCGTTGAGCGGTGCGGCCCCGGAGCGGTAGGCGCGCTCGGCGGCGGCCAGGCACTCGTCGGGGGTGAGCAGCCCGAGGTTGAGCGGGGCGGAGAGCAGGCTGTGGCTCATGGCCCAGTCGTCGGCGAGCATGGCGTCCTCCCACCGGCCGAAGGTGGGCAGACGCCGTTCGACGAAGGCGCGCAGGGCCCGGCGGGCCTCGGCGCGGTCGGCGGGGAAGATCCGCGGGCCGTCCCGGCCGACGAAGGAGACCTCGCCGGCCCGCTCCCACCGGTCGAGGTCGGCGCGGACCTCGTCGTCGACGGCGTCCTCGCGCGGACGGTACGGGCGGGGCACCGGCAGGGCGGAGGCGCCGCGGGGCGGGGGCTCCCGGTTGTCGGTGTCGAGGTTCCACCGGCCGCCGGCGGGCCGGTCCCCGTCCATCAGCAGATCGCGGCCGCGGCGCACCGTGCGGTAGAAGTCCTCCAGCCGCAGTCCCGGGCCGCGCGTGCCCTCCGCCCACCGGGCGAATTCCTCCCGGGGGACGAGGAAGCCGCGCGGCGGCAGGACGTCGGCCTGATCCAGGGAGTTCACCAGGGCGAGGGCTGCGTGCGAGGTGGGGTGATGGACGGTCACCCGGGCGTCGCCCACGGCCCGGCGCAGCCCTTCCCGGTAGGTGTCGGCCCGGATGTAGCGCACGGCGTCGCCGAGTTCGGCGGCGCGGTGGCGCATGGCGGAGAGCAGCAGATGGGCCTTGGCCCGGTGGAAACGGCGGCGGCGCAGCACGGCGCGGGACTCGATCATGACGAGGGTGGTGCCCGGCGGGGCGAAGTGCGGGCCGAGCTGGTCTCCGAAGATCCAGTGGAAGGGGGCGCTCCGGGCGGTGTGACGGGCCATCCGGCGCATTATGTCCTGACGGGTGGTCAGCCCCCGGGAATGGCGCGGGCGGTTCGCGGAGTGGAGACGCGGAGCGGACCGGACGCAAGCCGGACGGAGGCTTCCGCGATGACGCGCGGGCGCGGAAAGAGGCAGCGGTTCCCCGAACAACCCCCGTGCGTTCGGGGAACCGACATTCCTGATCGGGCGGCAGGCGGCGTACGGTCCTCGCCCGCCCCGACGCGGCGGCGCCGGCGGTTCGATCCGCGGCTCCTCGGTCGGCTCACCCGAAGGCAGGCGCACCCGGGGGCCGGTGGCTTCGAGCCGTTCCGGGGTCCGAGGTGCGCTGACGAGGTAACGCTAGGCGAGGCGGTCACCTGCGTCAAGTTCATTGGACAGCTGATGGACAGTCGGAGAACGGAGAGACGGAACCGGTCGGTCGGCCCAGTCCGTCAGGCCTCGCCGTGCGAAGGGTGGGGAGCGGCCGCCGCCGTGGGAGCGGCTCCGTCGGCCGCCCGCTCCTTGACCATGCGGAGCGCCCGCTCGATGGCTTCGAGCTCCTCGGGCCGCAGCAGCGCGAAACGGTACGCCAGGGCCTCGTCCAGCCGCCCGTCCCCGTCGCACGGAGCGGCGGTGACGGGAACGAAGTAGGAGGGCGGCAGCCCGAAGAAGCCGGCCAGCATGTCCCGCGTCTTGTCGGTGATGTTGGTCGCGTCACCGTTCAGGATGTTGTGGACGTGGCCGTGCGAGATGGTGGCGCCGTCGTTCGCCTCCCGGATGCACTGGGTGAGCTTCCGGACGGACGGCACGTTCCCCCGGCCGTACTTCTCCTCCAGGAGGCTCCACACCGTACGGGCGAGCCACACCCCGGAGGTGTCACTCGACGCGGCTGCGTTCATGCCCGGCGACCTCCCCTCAAGCGCCTGCATGTCCTCCCGAGTGTACCTGTGGGAGGACATGTCCTGAGGGGTACTCACATCCCTGACGGATCCGCCCCGCGCCGGCGGGAGGGCCGGGCGGGGCGGATCAGGAGGGACGGGGAGCGGTCAGTCGTCGCCGCCCTCGAGGTCGCCCTCGGTCTCCAGGAACACCTGACGCAGCTCGTCGAGCACGGCCGGGTCGGGCTTGGCCCACATGCCCCGGCTCTCGGCCTCCAGCAGCCGCTCCGCCATGCCGTGCAGCGCCCAGGGGTTGGCCTCCTGGAGGAACTCCCGGTTCTCCGGGTCGAGCACATAGGTCTGCGCGAGCTTGTCGTACATCCAGTCGGCGACCACGCCGGTGGTGGCGTCGTAGCCGAAGAGGTAGTCGACGGTGGCGGCGAGTTCGAAGGCGCCCTTGTAGCCGTGCCGGCGCATCGCCTCGATCCAGCGGGGGTTGACCACGCGGGCGCGGAACACCCGGGAGGTCTCCTCCACCAGGGTCCGGGTCCGCACGGTCTCCGGCCGGGTGCTGTCACCGATGTACGCCTCGGGGGCGGTGCCCTTGAGAGCGCGCACGGTGGCGACCATGCCGCCGTGGTACTGGAAGTAGTCGTCGGAGTCGGCGATGTCGTGCTCGCGGGTGTCGGTGTTCTTGGCCGCCACCGCGATCCGCCGGTAGGCCGTCTCCATCTCCTCGCGCGCCGGGCGGCCTTCGAGCTCCCGGCCGTAGGCGAAGCCGCCCCAGACCGTGTACACCTCGGCCAGGTCGGCGTCGGTGCGCCAGTCGCGGCTGTCGATGAGCTGGAGCAGTCCGGCGCCGTAGGTCCCCGGCCGGGAGCCGAAGATCCGGGTGGTGGCCCGGCGTTCGTCGCCGTGCTCGGCGAGGTCGGCCCGGGTGTGCGCGCGGACGAAGTTGTCGTCGTCGCCCTCCTCCAGGGAGGCGGCGAGCCGCACCGCGTCGTCCAGCAGCCCGATCACATGAGGGAAGGCGTCCCGGAAGAAGCCGCTGATGCGCAGGGTGACATCGATCCGGGGGCGGCCCAGCTGGTCGAGCGGGACCGGCTCCAGACCGGTGACGCGGCGGGACGCCTCGTCCCACACCGGCCGGATGCCCAGCAGGGCCAGCGCCTCGGCCACGTCGTCGCCGGAGGTGCGCATCGCGCTGGTGCCCCACAGGGACAGGCCCACCGACCGCGGCCAGTCGCCGTTGTCGGTGCGGTAGCGCTCCAGCAGCGAGTCGGCGAGGGCCTGTCCGGTCTCCCAGGCCAGCCGGCTGGGGACGGCCTTGGGGTCGACGGAGTAGAAGTTGCGGCCGGTCGGCAGCACGTTGACCAGACCGCGCAGCGGCGACCCGGAGGGGCCCGCCGGGACGAAGCCGCCGGCCAGGGCGTGCACCGCGTGGTCGATCTCGTCGGTGGTGGACGCCAGCCGCGGCACGACCTCGCGGGCGGCGAAGTCCAGGATCGCGGCGACGCCCTCGCGCTGCTCCTCGGGGAGGCCGAGGCAGACCTTCTCGGTGGCCGCCGGGTCCCAGCTGGCGTCCTCCATGGCCTGGACGAGGGCGCGGGCGCGCTCCTCCGCGTCGTCGGCGCCGGTGCGGGTGGCGGCGGACTCGTCCAGGCCGAGGGCCTCGCGCAGACCGGGGAGCGCGGACGTGCCGCCCCAGATCTGCCGGGCGCGCAGGATGGCGAGCACCAGGTTGACCCGCTCCGGGCCGCCGGGGGCCTGGCCGAGGACGTGCAGACCGTCGCGGATCTGGGCGTCCTTGACCTCGCACAGCCAGCCGTCGACGTGCAGCAGGAAGTCGTCGAAGCCGTCGTCGTCCGGCCGCTCCTCCAGACCCAGGTCGTGGTCGAGCCGGGCGGCCTGGATCAGGGTCCAGATCTGGGCGCGGATGGCGGGCAGCTTCGCCGGGTCCATGGACGAGATGGCCGCGTACTCGTCGAGCAGCTGCTCCAGCCGCGCGATGTCGCCGTAGCTGTCGGCGCGGGCCATCGGCGGGACGAGGTGGTCGACCAGCGTCGCGTGCACCCGGCGCTTGGCCTGGGTGCCCTCGCCCGGGTCGTTGACCAGGAAGGGGTAGATCAGCGGCAGGTCGCCGAGCGCGGCGTCCGGCCCGCAGGCCGCGGAGAGGCCGGCGTTCTTGCCCGGCAGCCACTCCAGGTTGCCGTGCTTGCCGAGGTGCACCATGGCGTCGGCGCCGAATCCGCCGTCCTCCTGCGCGGCGGCGATCCAGCGGTAGGCGGCCAGGTAGTGGTGCGAGGGCGGCAGGTCCGGGTCGTGGTAGATCGCGATGGGGTTCTCGCCGAAGCCGCGCGGCGGCTGGATGAGGACGAGCAGATTGCCGCGGCGGAGCGCGGCGAGCACGATCTCGCCCTCGGGGTCGCGGCTGGTGTCGACGAACATGCGGCCGGGCGGCGGGCCCCAGTGCTCCTCGACGGCGTCCCGCAGCTCCTGCGGCAACCGGCCGTACCAGCGCCGGTAGTCGGCGGCCGGGATGCGGACCGGGTTGCGGGTGAGCTGCTCCTCGGTGAGCCAGTCCTGGTCGTGCCCGCCGGCCTCGATCAGGGCGTAGATGAGGTCGTCGCCGACGCCGGAGGCGAGGCCGGGCAGCGCGTCCGGGCCGTCCTCGGGGCCGAGGTCGTAGCCCTCGGCGCGCAGCCGGCGCAGCAGGGCGACGGCGCTGGCGGGGGTGTCGAGGCCGACCGCGTTGCCGATCCGGGCGTGCTTGGTGGGGTACGCGGACAGCACCAGGGCGAGGCGCTTGCCGGCGGCCGGGACATGGCGCAGCCGGGCGTGGCGCACGGCGATGCCGGCGACGCGGGCGGCGCGTTCGGGGTCGGCCACATAGGCGGGCAGCCCGTCCTCGTCCACCTCCTTGAAGGAGAACGGCACGGTGATCAGGCGCCCGTCGAACTCGGGGACGGCGACCTGGGTGGCGGCGTCGAGCGGCGAGAGACCCTCGTCGTTCTCCTCCCAGGCGGTGCGCGGTCCGGTGAGGCACAGCGCCTGGAGGATCGGCACGTCGAGGGCGGCGAGCGCGCCGGCGTCCCACGCCTCGTCGTCACCGCCGGCGGAGGCGTCGGCGGGGCGGGTGCCGCCCGCGGCGAGGACGGTGGTGATCACGGCGTCGGCCGCGCCGAGGGCCTCGACCAGCTCCGGCTCGGGGGCGCGCAGCGAGGCCACGTACAGCGGCAGCGGGCGCCCGCCGGCGTCCTCGATGGCGGTGGACAGGGCTTCCACGAAGGCGGTGTTGCCGCTCATGTGGTGCGCCCGGTAGTAGAGCACCGCGACGACGGGGCCGGTGGCGTCCGCCCGCGGGGTGCGCTCCAGCGGGCCCCAGGTGGGGGCGGCGGCGGGCGGCTCGAAGCCGTGCCCGGTGAGCAGCACGGTGTCCGAGAGGAACCGGGCGAGCTGTTCGAGGTTGGCGGGCCCGCCGTGCGCGAGGTAGGCGTGGGCCTCGGCGGCGATGCCGATGGGGACGGTGGACGCCTCCATCAGCTGGGCGTCCGGCGCCTGTTCGCCGGTGAGCACGACGACCGGACGCGGCCCGGCGAGGAGCGTGTCGAGCCCCTCCTGCCAGGCCCGCAGGCCGCCGAGCAGCCGGACGACGACGAGGTCGACGCCGTCCAGCAGGGCGGGCAGGTCGTCCAGTGCGAGCCGCGCCGGATTGGCGAGCCGGTACGGGACCGGTCCGTCACTCGCGCGGGCGCTGAGCAGGTCGGTGTCGGACGTCGACAGCAGCAGGATCATGCGGCGCTCCCCAGGGCATCGGTGGTGGCGTCAGGGGTGCGGCGGGGGCATGTGCGCATGCGGCAGCGGCCTTCCTCGGGGTCCGCGCCCCGGGCGGTGGAGGACGGCGGGAGTTCCTGGCTCACGCGGCTGTGCCGCGGTCACAGTGGCGGGACCGCGCCGGACTCGCACCGGCTTCCTCCCCTGGCGCCGTCGCTGGCGTCCGGCGGTTCCGGTTGAACCGCCGTGAGCATCGTAAGGGCTGCCGCTCACCGGCGGTACATACACCCGTGGGGAGGGTCGGTATGCTCCGCGCCATGCCTCTCACACCCGCGACCAGCGCACGGAGGGCCGGACCGCCCGCTCGCGGGGGCGGGGACGCCTGCCCCGGCGCGCTGCGTCTGCACACCGCGGACGACGGTTCGCTGGCGCGGATCCGGCTGCCCGCCGGTCTTTTGACGTGCCGTCAGATCGACGCCCTGGCACGGGTGTCGGAGGAGCTGGGGGACGGGCACCTGGACCTCACCTCCCGCGGCAACGTGCAACTGCGGGGCCTGGCCGCCGATGACGGCGCCGAACTCGCCCGCCTGCTGCGGGACGCGGATCTGCTGCCCTCGGAACGGCACGAGCGGGTGCGCAACATCGTCGCCTCACCGCTGTCCGGACTGGACGGGGCGGGGCACGCGGATGTCCGGCCCTGGGTCCGCGAACTCGACACCCGGGTGTGCGCGAACCCGGACACCGCCATGCTTTCCGGGCGTTTCCTCTTCGCCGTCGACGACGGGCGCGGGGATGTCGCCGCGCTGGGCCCGGACGTGACATTGATCGCAGCGGAGCACGGGAGCGCCGTGCTCCACCTCGACGGGGACGGCCCGGGGCTGCGCATCGCCGCGGCCGACGGGCCGCGGGCCGCCGTGCTGGCCGCCGAGGAGTTCCTGGACGCGGCCGGGGCGGCGGGCGGCCGCGTCTGGCGGGTACGGGACCTGCCCCCGGCCGACGCGCTGCCGGCCCGGGTGCACGGCCGGCTGGCCCGCGAGGGCATCGACGCGCAGCCCGTCGAGGAGCCCCCGGCACACGGCGCGCCGCCCGCGGCCGGGGTGATCCACGGCCCGGACGGCCGCTGTTCGCTCTCCGTCGGGGCGCCGTTGGGGCGGCTGTCCGCGGCGCAGTGGCGGCTGCTCGGGGTCACGGCCGCCCGCGGCGGACCTGCGGAAGCGCGTGTGACACCCTGGCGCGGCATCGTGCTGCCCGGATTCCCGCCCGGTGCGGCGGCGGCCGGTCTCGACGCCCTGGAGCAGGCCGGATTCGTCACCGGCCCCGGGTCCCCGTGGCGGGGGGTGGGCGCCTGCACCGGGCGGCCGGGGTGCGCCAAGTCCCTGGCGGACGTGCGCGCCGACGCCGTGGCGGCGGTGGCGGGCAGCGGGAGCGGCAACCCCGGTCTGCTGCCCGTGTACTGGTCGGGGTGCGAGCGCCGGTGCGGCCACCCGCAGGGCCACTGGGTGGACGTCCTGGCCACCGGCCGCGGCTACCGGGTGACCGTCCGGGGCGGACCCGCCGGCGGCACGGGCACGGAAGCGGCAGCAGAGCAGACGGCCGGCGCGGTGGCGGCGGCTCGCGGAACGACATGAACGAGGACACAGTGTTCGACTACGAGAAGGACGGCGCGGCCATCTACCGCCAGTCCTTTGCGACGATCCGCGCCGAGGCGGACCTCGGGGCGCTGCCCCCGGACGTCAGCCAGGTCGCGGTGCGGATGATCCACGCCTGCGGCATGGTCGACCTCGTCCGGGACCTCGGCCACACGCCCGAGGTGGTGTCCCGCGCCCGCGCCGCGCTGCACGCCGGGGCGCCGATCCTCTGCGACGTCGCCATGGTCGCCAGCGGGGTCACCCGCAAGCGGCTGCCCGCCCGCAACGAGGTGATCTGCACCCTGTCCGACCCCGGGGTGCCGGAGCTGGCCGCCCGGATGGGCACCACGCGCAGCGCCGCCGCCCTGGAGCTGTGGCGGGACCGGATGGAGGGCGCGGTGATAGCCGTCGGCAACGCGCCCACCGCCCTGTTCCGGCTGCTGGAGATGATCGAGGAGGGGGCGCCGCGCCCGGCCGCGGTCATCGGCGTTCCGGTCGGCTTCATCGGCGCGGCCGAGTCCAAGGACGCCCTGGCCGGCCACCCGGCGGGCCTCGACCACCTGATCGTGCGGGGGCGGCGGGGCGGCAGCGCCATCGCCGCCGCGGCCGTCAACGCGATTGCGAGCGAGGAAGAGTGAGCGACCAGCAGGACGGGCGCACCGGCCGGCTCTACGGAGTGGGTCTCGGGCCCGGGGACCCCTCCCTGATGACCGTACGGGCCGTGGAGGTCATCGCCGAGGCCGATGTCGTCGCCTATCACAGCGCCCGGCACGGGCGGAGCATCGCGCGCTCCATCGCCGAACGGCATCTGCGCCCCGACCACATCGAGGAGCGGCTGGTCTACCCGGTGACGACGGAGACCACCGACCACCCCGGCGGCTACCAGGGCGCGATGGACGAGTTCTACGCCGAGGCGTCCGCCCGGCTGGCCGCGCACCTGGACGCGGGCCGGACCGTGGCGGTGCTGGCGGAGGGCGATCCGCTCTTCTACGGCTCCTACATGCACATGCACAAGCGGCTCGCCGACCGCTATCCGACGGAGGTCGTACCCGGGGTCACCTCGGTGAGCGCCGCCGCGGCCCGGCTCGGCAAGCCGCTGGTGGAGGGCGAGGAGGTGCTGACGATCCTGCCGGGCACGCTGCCCGAGGAGGAGCTGACGGCCCGGCTCGCCGCGACGGACTCGGCCGCGGTGATGAAGCTCGGCCGCACCTTCCCGACGGTGCGGCGCGCCCTGGAGCGGTCCGGGCGGCTGACGGACGCGGCGTACGTCGAGCGCGCCACCATGGCCGCCGAGCGCACCGCGCCGATGACCGAGGTCGACCCGGAGTCGGTGCCGTACTTCGCGGTGGCCGTACTGCCCAGCCGGATCGGTGTCCCGGCCGCGGACCCCGCGCCCGCCGCCGCGCCGGTGGCCGACGCGCCGCAGGAGGGGCAGGGCGAGGTGGTCGTGGTCGGTCTCGGCCCGGCGGGCCCGCTGTGGCTCACCCCGGAGGCCCGCGGCGAACTGGCCGCCGCCCAGGACCTGGTCGGCTACACCACCTATCTGGACCGGGTGCCGGTGCGCCCCGGGCAACGGCGGCACGCCTCGGACAACAAGGTGGAGGCGGAGCGCGCGGAGTTCGCGCTCGACCTCGCCAGGCAGGGGCGGCGGGTCGCCGTCGTCTCCTCCGGCGACCCCGGGGTCTTCGCCATGGCGACCGCCGTGCTGGAGGCCGCGTCTGAGGACCCGTACCGCGAGGTCCCGGTGCGGGTGCTGCCCGGCATGACCGCCGCACATGCGGCGGCTTCGCGCGCGGGCGCCCCGCTCGGCCACGACTACGCGGTGGTCTCGCTCTCCGACCGGCTCAAGCCGTGGGAGGTCATCGCCGAGCGGCTGCGGTCGGCCGCCGCGGCCGACTTGGTGCTGGCGCTCTACAACCCCGGTTCGCGGAGCCGGATCTGGCAGGTGGGCAAGGCCCGCGAGCTGCTGCTGGAGTACCGCGCCCCCGACACCCCGGTGGTGCTCGGCCGGGACGTCGGCGGCCCGGAGGAGAGCGTACGGATCGTCCGGCTGGCCGATCTCGACCCGGACGACGTCGACATGCGCACGATCCTGCTGGTCGGCTCGTCGCAGACCCGGTCGGTACGGCGCGGGAACGGCCAGGAGATCGTCTGGACGCCCCGCCGCTACCCGAAGGACTGACGGGCTGTCACCCCGGGCCCCGGCCCCGGCCCCGGGCGCGCCCTGCGGGCCGGGGAGCCGGGTGCTTCGGTCCCGGGGGTGCACGCCGTCCGCGGGCCTGCCTCAGCCGGGGGTGGGTGCTCCGGCCTGCCTCAGCCGAGGGTGCTCCGCAGCCAGGTCGCGGCCGCGGCCGGGTCCTCGGCGACCGGAACGCCCTCGGGCACCGGCGGGCGGCGGACCACGACCACCGGGATCCCGGCGTCACGGGCGGCGGTGAGCTTGGCGGCCGTCGCCCGGCCCCCGCTGTCCTTGGTCACCACCACGTCGATCCGGTGCCGGCGCAGCAGCTCGGCCTCGCCCTCGACGGTGAACGGCCCCCGGTCGAGCAGCACCTCCATCCGGGCCGGCTGCGGCGGCTCCGGGGCGTCGACCGAGCGCACCAGGAACCACAGCCGGTCCAGGTGGGCGAAGGCGGCGAGCCCCATCCGGCCGGTGGTGAGGAACACCCGCTCCCCCAGGCCGGGGAGCACCTCGGCCGCCGCGGCCAGGGAGTCCACCGGATGCCAGCGGTCGCCCGGACCGGCCACCCAGCCGGGACGGCGCAGGGCGAGCAGGGGAACATGGACCGCGGCGGCGGCCTCCGCCGCGTTGAAACTGATCGTGCCGGCGAAAGGATGGGTGGCATCGATGAGCGCGTCCACCCGGTGCTCGCGCAGCCAGCGGGCCAGGCCCGCGGGGCCGCCGAACCCGCCGATCCGCACCTCACCGGCGGGCCGGCGCGGCTCGGCGACCCGGCCCGCGAGGGAGCTGGTCACCCGCAGCGCCGGGTCCCCGGCGAGTTCCTCCGCCAGTCGGCGCGCCTCGGTGGTGCCGCCCAGCACCAGCACATGCCGTGTCCCGCTCATCGCCTGCTCCTCCGTGTTCCGCGGACCGGTGACGTCCCGGTCCCACGCACTGACATCGTCCGGCCCGGACCGGGTGCGCCGTGGCTGAGCCGAGCGCGTCCGGCCGCGGCGCACAGCTGGAGCGCACCGGGCTGCGCTCCGGCTGGACCACCGGCGCCTGCGCGACGGCGGCGGCCACCGCCGCGTACACCGCGCTGCTCGGCGGCGAGTTCCCCGACCCGGTGACGATCACCCTGCCCAAGGGCCAGCGTCCGGCGTTCGCCCTGGCCACCGAGGAGTTGACCGGCGGCGCGGCCATGGCCGGGGTGGTGAAGGACGCCGGTGACGATCCGGATGTGACGCACGGCGCGCTGGTCCGGGCCACGGTACGGATCCGGCCGGCAGGCAGCGGGGTGACGTTCCGGGCGGGCCCCGGGGTGGGCACGGTCACCCGGCCCGGTCTGCCGCTGCCGGTGGGCGAGCCCGCGGTCAATCCGGTGCCCCGGCAGCTGATGCGCGAGCACCTGACCGAGGTCGCCGCCCGGCACGGCCGGCCCGGGGCGGACGCCGAGATCGAGATAGCCGTCGACCACGGCGAGGAGATCGCCCGCAGCACCTGGAACCCGCGGCTGGGCATCCTGGGCGGGCTGTCCATCCTGGGGACGACCGGTGTCGTCGTGCCGTACTCCTGCTCCGCCTGGATCGACAGCATCCGGCGCGGCATCGACGTGGCGCGCGCCGCGGGGCGCACCCATGTGGCGGGCTGCACCGGTTCGACGTCGGAGAAGGTCGCCGTCGCCGTGCACGGGCTGCCCGAGGACGCGCTGCTCGACATGGGCGACTTCGCCGGGGCGGTGCTGAAGTACCTGCGCCGCCACCCCGTGCCGCGGCTGACCGTCGCCGGGGGCTTCGCCAAGCTGTCCAAACTCGCTGCGGGCCACCTCGACCTCCATTCCGCTCGTTCCCAGGTGGACAAGGGTTTCCTCGCCGGGCTGGCCCGCCGGGGCGGGGCCGGCGAGGAGCTGGCGGCGGCCGTGGCCGGGGCCAACACCGGGCTGGAGGCGCTCCAGCTGTGCGCCGCCCGGGACGTACCGCTGGGCGACCTGGTCGCCGCCGCCGCCCGGGACACCGCCCTCGGTGTGCTGCGCGGGGAGCCGATCGCGGTCGACGTCATCTGCATCGACCGGGCGGGGACGATCGTCGGGCGCGCCGCGCCGCGGGGGCCGGCCGGGCGCTGACCGGCGGGATCGGCGGCCCGCTCGCCTGTCGCCCCGGCTTCCCGCGCGTCGTCCGTCGCCGTGGGGCGCCGGGCGGCTGCTCCCGGGACCGGCCCTGCGACCAGGGCCGACGCCGTCCCGGACCAGCACCCGCCCGCCTGCCTCGCCAAGGGCGCGCGGCGGACGGACCGAGGCTCTCGCCTCCGGACGCCGTTACGGCGCCGCAGTGGTGCCGGTGGTTCCGGCGGTCCCGACGGCGCCGCTGTCCCCGGTGGCGTCGCACGGCGGGTGTGCCCGGTCGCGGTCGGCCGAGTAGAGGTGGCTGTCCCGGAACTGCTCGGCGCCCAGCGTCCGCCCCACCATGATCACGGCGGTGCGGACCACGCCGGCCTCCTTGACCTGCGCGGCGATGCCGTCGAGCCGCCCGCGCAGGACCAGTTCGTCCGGGCGGCTGGCCATCGCCACCACGGCGGCCGGGCAGTCGGCGCCGTAGTGCGGGAGCAGTTCCGCCACGACCCGGTCCACATAGCGGGCCGCGAGGTGCAGGACGAGCAGGGCCCGACTGCGGCCCAGGGTCGCCAGGTCCTCGCCCTCCGGCATCGGGGTCGCCTGCTGGGCGATCCGGGTGAGCACCACCGTCTGACCGACCGTCGGCACGGTGAGTTCCCGCTTCAGGGCGGCGGCCGCGGCGGCGAACGCGGGCACCCCGGGCACCATTTCGTACGGCACCCCGGCCGCGTCCAGCCTGCGCATCTGCTCGGCGACGGCGCTGAACACCGACGGGTCGCCGGAGTGCAGCCGCGCCACGTCGTGCCCCTCCTCATGGGCGCGCACCAGCTCCGCGGTGATCCGGTCCAGGTCGAGCCGCGCGGTGTCGATGAGGCGCGCGCCGGGCGGGCACTCCGCGAGGAGTTCCCGGGGCACCAGGCTGCCCGCGTAGAGACAGACCTGACAGGACGCCAGGGTGCGCTGGCCGCGCAGCGTGATCAGGTCGGCGGCGCCGGGCCCGGCACCGATGAAGTACACCGTCATCGTCGTTCTCCTCGGTCGGACGGGCCGGACGGGCCGGACGGGCCGGCTGGGCAGGCGGTTTCGGCTGCTCCGGCTGCTCCGGCTGCTCCGGCTGCTCCGGCTGCTCCGGACGGGGCCGGCGCGTGGGGTGGTTCGCCCGGGACGGCCGGATCGCGGGGGCCGGACGGTTCGAGCGGGCCCGAGGGCTCGGGCCGGGCGGGCACCCGGTCCGAGCCGGCGCCTGCCGGGTCAGCGCCTGCCGGGTCAGCGCCTGCCGGGTCGTCGCCGGGCGGGTCGTCGCCGGGCGGGTCGTCGCCGGGCGCGGGCTTGACGGCTGCCCATTGGGTGACCGGCATCGCCTGCCGCCACCCGGTGAAGCCGCCCACCGGTACCGCGTGGGCCACCGCGAGGCGGACCAGTTCGCCGCCGTGCCGCCGGTACCACTGGGTGAGCAGCGCCTCGGACTCCAGGGTCACGGTGTTGACGACCAGCCGCCCGCCCGGCGGCAGCGCGGCCCAGGCCTCCTCCAGCAGGCCCGGGGCGGTGAGGCCGCCGCCCACGAACACCGCGTCCGGCACGGGCAGTCCGGCCAGGGCGGCCGGAGCCGCGCCGGTGACGACACGCAGCGCGGGGACGCCCAGGGCCTCGGCGTTGCGCCCGATGCGATCGGCCCGGACGGGGTCGCGCTCGACGGTGACGGCCCGGCAGGTGCGGTGCGCCCGCATCCACTCGACGGCGATGCTGCCGGAGCCGCCGCCGATGTCCCACAGCAGTTCGCCGGGTTCGGGGGCGAGCGCGGCGAGCGTCGCGGCCCGCACATGGCGCTTGGTCAGCTGGCCGTCGTGCTCGTACGCCGCGTCCGGCAGCCCGGGCACGGTGCCCAGCCGCGTGGCGCCGTCGGCGCGCCGGCACTCCACGGCGATGACATTGAGCGGATCGCCGGGCGGGTGCGGCCAGGTGTCGGCCCGCCCCTCGGTACGGTGCTCCCGCTCCCCGCCGAGCTGTTCCAGCACCTGCATCCGGCTGGGACCGAAGCCCCGCGCGGTCAGCAGCGCGGCCACCTCGGCGGGGGTGTCCGCACCGGCGCTGAGCACCAGCAGCCGGCGGCGGGGGTGGAGCGCGGCGGTCAGGGCGGCGGCGGGGCGGCCCACCAGGCTGATGACCTCGGTCGCCTCCAGCGGCCAGCCGAGCCGGGCGCACGCGTAGGAGACGGACGAGGGGTGCGGCAGGACCCGCAGCCGGTCCGGCCCCAGCTCCTCCGCCAGCGCCCGGCCGATGCCGAAGAACATCGGATCGCCGCTGGCCAGGACCGCGATGCCGCGTTCCTCGTGGGCGGCGATCAGCCCGGGGACGGCGGGGCGCAGGGGTGAGGGCCAGGCCACCCGCTCACCGGTGCACTCCGCGGGCAGCAGGTCCAGCTGACGCGGGCCGCCGATCAGTACCCCGGCCTCGGCCAGCGCACGCCGGGAGGCCGCGGGGAGGCCGTTCCAGCCGTCCGCTCCGATGCCCACGACGGTCACGGGGCGGGTCGGTTCGGACGGGGCGGACAGATCGGAGCTCACGCCGGGGACACCTCGGAGAATCGGGCAGGGCTGGGCCCTGTGGGGGCGTGCCGACTCTACTGACCGGGGAACGTCCGGACACCGCCGGGGCCCGCATCAGCCTGCTCGCACACCGGGTGCGCCACCACCCGTGACCTGCGCGGAACGGGCCCGGCGAGGCGCCGGCCACGACGGTGGCACCGCCGGTGGCGGGCCCGGCCGGGCATCATCGGACGACCGGTGGCTGCTCCGCGGGGCGCGGGGCGGTGGCGTCACTCGGCACGCTGGGTGACGGGGGCGCTCGTCCGGTCCCCGAGGAACTCGTACCAGCGGTGCTGCAGACAGGGGTACAGCGTGTCCGCCTCGACCAGGTCGAGGAAGGAGTCCACGGTGTCGGACAACCGCGCCTGGAGGTCCCTGTCCTTCAGCCCGCCGTCCTCGTCGAAGCCCTGGTGGGCCTGGGCGAGGCTGAACATGTCCGGGTAGACCCGGGTCCCGAGGTGCTCCAGCGGGACGCGCAGGGACCACAGTCCGCGGTTTCCGCCCACCGTGGACGGTGACGCCGAGACGAGCAGCGCCTGCTTGTCCTTGAACGGCTGCGGCCGGAACCGTGACACCCAGTCGACGGCGTTCTTCAGCGCGCCCGGCATGGACGCGTTGTACTCGGGCGAGGCGATGACCAGCGCCTGGGCGGCCTCGATCCGGTCGCGGAGCTCGGCGGCGCCCTCGGGCGGGCCGTCGGCCGCCTCGTGATCCCCGTCGTAGGTGGGCATGGGGAAGTCCCGCAGCCGGGCGAGGTCGGCCGTGACTCCGGCCCGGGTCACGAGTGCGGCGACCAGGGCCGCCAGCCGGGCGTTCACCGATCCCGCCCGGGACGACCCCGAGAGAACGAACAGCCGCAGTGCGGAACGCCGGTCGGGGTGGGTCATGGGCGGGCACCTCTCGTCGCGCGCGGGACATTCCGTCCCGGTCATGCATGTCTCGTCGCCGCCCCGGTCTCCCGCCGGGAGTCCGGGACACACCCGTCGGGGTGCGTCCGCCGGTGGAATGCCCCCGGATGCGCAACGGAGTGGCTGCGCGTGCGGGCCCGGATTCGGTGCCGTTGCTCTCCCCGCTGTGCCGCGTCCCCCGCTCAGGCCCCCGGCCGCCCCGGCCCGGAGTACCGCCGGGGAGTGCCACGACCACCGTCCAACAGAGCACCACCGGCCGGCGCCGCCGCGCGCAGGCGTCACCCCGCCCCGGGAGGCAGCGGTTCACCCCCGCCGCGGGGGCCCTGACGATCATCCACGCGGGCGCCGCCGCTGTGCTCTTCCTCGGGTGGAGCAACACGCCCGCGGTCGGCGGCCTCGACGCGTGGCCGACGAACGCGGGCCGGGTCACCGGCCTGCGCGCGGGCTACGCCTGCGCCGCCGGCGGCCGGAACGGTTCGCGGCGGCCGTTGTCGGCGCGGGGCCGGCGCGGGCCGGCGCGGGGACGGTACGGGTCGGCGCGGGGCCGGCGCGGGGCCGGTGCGGGCCGGCGCGGGGACGGTACGGGTCGGCGCGGGGTCGGTGCGGGTGCCGGGCGCGGTCACGCCCTGGCGGCGTAGGCCCGCAGCCGTTCCGCCCGGCCGGTCAGGCAGCAGCTCGCGCAGCGGACCGCCTCGGCGCTGGTGTAGTAGAGACAGCAGGTGCGCCGGAGATAGACCAGCCGCGGGGTGCCGTCCGGGCGCCGTACCCGGGCCACCTCCCCGAGCTGCCCGATGCCGCCGGGCGCTCTCGCGCTGAACTCGTCCCAGCGCAGGGCCAGTTCGTCCGGGTCGGCCTGTGAGGCGCAGAGCGCGGTGGCGCAGCCGTGGGCGACCCCGCCGCGCAACTGGCGCAGCCCGGCCCGGGTGCGCCGGTGCAGGGCGTCCGCGAGCGGCAGCAAGTGTTCGTCCAGGACGGCCCGGTGAAGCAGCGGCAGGGTGGCGGCCCGGAAGCACGGGAGGCAGGTGGAGGAGCCCGGACCCGGTCGGGCGGACGCCTGCTCTCCGGCCGATGTCCCGACGTGTCCGCAGAGCGCGGCCGGTGCGGCCGCACCCGGCCGGACCGCCGCCGGCAGCCCTGCCGTCGCGGCCCCGGTCAGCATCCGGTTCCGGCGCAGCCACACGCCGCCGATGCCGTGCCCCGACGGCCGCACCAGGACGTTCTCCGCCCGCAGGTCCGGAACCCGTCCGTCCAGGGCCCATTGGAGTACGGCCGCCGCGGTGACCCGGCCCGCGTAGACGGCGATCAGGGTCAGCGCCGCGGCGTGGGCGGTGCGGTGGCCGCTCCCCTCGTACTCGCTGGTCAGCAGCCGGTCCAGCTCCTGGCTCCCGGGGTCCAGCAGCCGGTCCGCGGGCAGCAGGTCGGGGCCGGTGGCCCACGAGCCGCCTGTGCCGGACACCTGGCCCAGGGCGTAGCGCGGCCCGTGCGCGGCCGCTTCCGGAGCCGGCGGACCGGTCATGTCGGCGGCGGTACCGGAGGGGGCGTCGGCCCCGGTCATGCCGGTACCGGACGGGGCGTCGGACCCGGTCCCGCCGGCGTCGGCAGGGGCATCGGGCAGGGCCGCGTCGGGCACGGCCGCGTCGGTTTGGGCCGCTTGGGTCTCGGCCGCTTCGGTCCCGGCCGCTTCGGTCCCGGCGGCGTCGGCCGGGTCCCCCATCGCGGCGTCACCGGCGGCTGCACCGGCCGCGGCACCACCGGCACCACCGACGGCTCCGCCGGGCGCGGCGCTCACGCCTGCCCGCCCGTGGCCGCCCCCGACGCGGGCATACGCCGCCTGCCGGCCACCGGCGCGGCCCTCCCGCCCCGGTTCGTCTCCCGGTCACCGGCCCGGTGTTCGGGAGAGTGGTCTGCCCGGTGCTCGGCCCGGTGTTCGGCCTCCGGTGGCAGGTAGAGCACCGTCGGCGCGCCGGTCACCGGGTGGACGCCCACCTCCGCGCGCACCCCGTAGACCTCGGCCAGCATGTCCTCCGTCAGCACGGCCGCGGGCGGACCGCAGGCCACCGCCCGGCCCTCGGCCAGCACGTGGATCCGGTCGCAGTAGTAGGCGGCGAGGTTGAGGTCGTGCAGGGCCAGCAGGTTCGTGGTGCCGAGGGCGCGGACCAGGGAGAGGACCTCCAGCTGGTGCCGGATGTCGAGGTGGTTGGTGGGCTCGTCCAGGACGAGCAGCGCCGGGTCCTGGGCCAGGGCCCGTGCGACGAGGGCACGTTGGCGCTCGCCGCCGGAGAGTTCCTCGACGTGCCGGTCCGCCAGGCCGTCCGCGCCGACCCGGGCGAGGGCGTCCCGCACCCGGGCGGTGTCGTCGGCGGTGTCGGTCTCCCAGAAGCGTTTGTGCGGGGACCTTCCCATGGCGACCATGTCGCGGACCGTCAGCCCGAAGACGGCACCGGCGTCCTGTGGGACGGTGGCGATGCGCTGGGCCCGGCGCTTGGTGCCGAGTTCCGCCATGTCCCGGCCGTCGAGGAGGATGCGGCCCGCCGTGGGCCGCAGCGTGCCGTAGACACACCGCAGCAGGGTCGTCTTGCCGCTGCCGTTGGGGCCCACGAGGCCGACGGTCTCCCCCGGCCGGGCCTCGATGTCGACGGAGTCCAGGATCGGACGCCCGTCGGGGGCGCCGTCGACGCGGAAGGAGACGGCCTCGGCCCGCAGTTCCGCGGGCGCCGGAGTCCGGGCGCTCATCCGGTGATCCCTTCGGTACGGGAGCTGCGGCGCAGCAGCCACAGGAAGCAGGGGCCGCCGGCCAGGGCGGTGAGCACGCCCACGGGGACCTCGGCCGGGGCGGCGACGGTCCGGGCCAGCAGATCGGCGAAGATCAGGAAGGCGGCGCCACCGAGGGCCGACACCGGGAGCAGGGCGCGGTGTCCGGCCCCGACGGCCATCCGGGCGGCGTGCGGCACCACCAGGCCGACGAAGCCGATGGCTCCGCTGACGGCCACGAGCACCCCGGTGACCAGCGAGGCGAGGACGAACACGGCCGCCCGGAACCGTCCGGTGTCCAGACCGAGGACGGTGGCCCCCTCCTCGCCGACGAGCAGCAGGTCGAGCGGCCGGGCGAGGGCCATCAGCACGGCGGTGCCGACGGCGAGGGCGACCGCGGGCAGGAGCAGTGCGTCCCAGCGGGCGCCGCCGAGACCGCCGAGGGTCCAGAACAGCACGGCCCGCAGGTGTTCGGCCTCGGCGGCGGTGACGAGCACCAGGCTGGTGAGGGCGGAGAGGATGTACTGCACGGCCACCCCGGCCAGGACCAGCCGGCCGGTGGTCATCGTCCCGCCGCGGCGGGCCATGGCGTAGACGGCGACGAGAGCGCCGAGCGATCCCACGAAGGCACCGGCCGGCAGGGCGAAGGAGGTTGCTCCCGCGCCGAGACCGAGCACCACCACGAGGACCGCGCCGGTCGAGGCGCCCGAGGAGATGCCGAGGAGGAAGGGGTCGGCCACCGGGTTGCGGACCAGGGCCTGGAGGACGGTCCCGACGACGGCGAGTCCGGCGCCGACGACAGCGCCGAGCAGGACCCGCGGCAGCCGGACGTCACGCACTATCGTGGTGAACGGACCGGCCCCGGTGTCCCCGGCGAGGATGCGCAGCACGTCGCCGGCGGGGATCCGGACGGGTCCCAGGGCGAGCCCGGCGACCGCCGCCACGGCGAACACGGCCGCGAGCCCGGCGAGGACGAGGGAGCAGCGGAGCCGGCCCGCCGGGGTGCGCGGTATTCGGCGGAGCACCGGACTAGCCGCCGTGTCCGGGGTGGAGCTGCCGGGCCAGTGAGTCGACCGCCTCGGGCACCCGCACGCCGAGCACGGCGGAGGACAGTGGCAGCACCGCGAAGCGCTTGTTCCTGATCGCCGGGACGTCGGCCAGCGCCGGGTCCCGGAGCAGCCGCTTCTTCTTGGCCGCCACCGGGGTGCCGCCGTAGTCGTAGATCACGATCACTTCGGGACGCCGCTGGACGACCTTCTCCCAGGAGACGTCGCCGAAGGTGCGGTCGAGGTCGGCGAAGACGTTCCGGCCGCCGGCGAGGCGGACGATCTCGTTGCCGATGCCCTTGCCGCCCGCGGTGAACGCCGCGCTGTCGCCGCTGTCGTAGACCAGGACGGACGGCCGGTCAGCGCCCTTCAACCGCTTGGCCGTGGCCGCGAGTTGCCGGTCCTGGCGGGCCAGGAGGGCGTCGGCCCGCTCGGGGACGCCGAAGGTGCGCGCGGTCTCGCGGATCTCCTGCCGCAGCCGGTCCACCCGCACCGGACCGCGGCCGCAGCTCTCGATGTTGAGCCGGGTGTGCACCCCGCTCTTCTCCAGCGAAGCGCGGTCCCGGCCCTCGCTCTTGTCGAAGGCGCTGGTGTAGCCGCCGTAGACGAAGTCGGGCCCGGCGGCGATCAGCTTCTCGTACGAGGGGTACTTGTCGGACAGGACGTCGACGCCCCGGTAGGCGTCCCGGAAGCGGGGCAGCACCCGGTCGTCGAGGTAGGCGGTGCCGGCCAGCCGCTTCTCCAGGCCCAGGGCGAGCATGACCTCGGTGGCGTGCTGGTTCAGGGTGACGGCCCGCTTCGGCGGAGCGGTGAACGTGGTCTTCACACCGCAGTTGGTGACGGTGTACGGGAAGCCCTTCGCGGCGGCGGGACGGCCGTCGGCGGGCGGGTCGTCCGTGGGCGCGAGGCCGCAGCCGGTGAGCGGGAGCAGCAGCAGGGCCGCCGTGATGGTCCGGACGCGCAGTGACCCCGGGAACCGGGACATGGGCATGCCTCCTCCGGGGGATCCGCGTCCCCTGGTCGGTGCTGAAGGCGGCAGTCCGGTGTCTGACTCCCGGGGAGCGGCCCGTCCCGGCGCGGTGCGCCGTGCGGCACACCACCGTTCGAAGCGGCTTCCCGGTCACAGTGGCGGGACCGTGCCGGAGTCGCACCGGCTTCCCTGGTTCCGCCGCCTCGTGAACACCCGCATTCTGTCAGAGCGCGATCAGCCCGCCCAGGGCGCGGGCCCGTGACCTGCGCCGCTCGTCGCCCTGCGGGAACCGCGCCCGTGGGGGACGGCGCCCGCCCGGGACGCGGCAGGCCGGAGCGGCCGCTGTTCTCCGCCGCCCGGTGCCGACAGGGTGTTCCGGTACCGAGCGGGGTTGTGCGGGCCGGGCCGGCACCGCCTACGCTGAACGGTCTGCGACCACCGGGAATGCGGGGCCCACGGATGAACCACGGCCGGACCTCACCTCGTACGGCGCCCTTGGCGGACGGCTTCGTCAACGGCGGTGTCTCCTTCTGGTACCGGGACGGCGGCCCGCCCGGGCGCCGGCCCGCGCTGCCCGGGGACCGCGACTACGACGTGGCGATCGTCGGCGGCGGCTACACCGGTCTGTGGACGGCGTACTACCTCGCCCGGGACCGGCCCGGTCTGCGGATCGCCGTGCTGGAGCGGGAGTTCGCGGGATTCGGCGCCTCCGGACGGAACGGCGGCTGGCTCTACCACGGCTTCGCCGGGGCCCGGGAGCGTTACGCCGCGCAGCACGGCCGGCCCGCGGTGCGGGAGATGCAGCGCACCCTGTTCCGGTCCGTCGACGAGGTGATCTCGGTGGCGCACGCCGAGGGCATCGACGCGGGCATCCACAAGGGCGGCATGCTGCGCGTCGCGGTCGGCCCCGCGCAGCAGGCGCGACTGCTGGCCGCTGTCGAGGACCAGCGCGCCTGGGGCTTCACGGAGGCGGACCTGCGGCTGCTCGACGCGACGGAACGGGCGGAGCGGGTGCCGGTGGCGGGGGCGTCCGCGGCCGCCTGGACACCGCACGCCGCCGCCGTCCAGCCCGCGGCGCTGGCGTCGGGGCTGGCCCGGGCGGTGGCCGCCCGCGGAGTCGACATCCTGGAGGGCACCACGGTCACCGAGATCCTCCCCCGCAACGCCGGAGGGCGGGCCACCGCCCGCACCGACCGGGGCAGGGTGACCGCCGACTATGTCATCCGGGCGACGGAGGGGTTCAGCGCGAGCATCACCGGGCTGCGCCGTCAGTGGCTGCCGATGAACAGCTCGATGATCGTCACCGAGCCGCTGTCCGACGCGGTGTGGGAGCGGATCGGCTGGCGGAACCGGGAGGTGCTCGGCGACACGGCCCACGCCTACATCTACGCCCAGCGCACGGCGGACGGCCGGATCGCCCTCGGCGGCCGGGGAGTTCCGTACCGCTTCGGTTCGCGCACGGACACCGGGGGCGTCACCCGGCCGCAGACCGTGGACGCCCTGTGGCGCGCGCTCGTCAGGCTCTTCCCGCCCGCCGCGGACTCCGCCGTGGAGCACGCGTGGTGCGGTGTCCTCGGCGTGCCGCGCGACTGGTGCTCCACGGTCCGGCTGGACCACACCACCGGTCTGGGGTGGGCTGGCGGCTATGTGGGCAGTGGGGTGACGACGTCCAACCTGGCGGGCCGTACGCTGCGGGACCTCCTGCTGCGGCAGGACACCGACCTGACCGCGCTGCCCTGGGTCGGGCGGCAGGTGCGGCCCTGGGAGCCGGAGCCGCTGCGGTGGGCGGGGGTTCATCTGATCCACGCCCTGTTCCGGGCCGCGGACCGGCGGGAGAGCGCCGGCCTGCCGCACACCTCGGCGTTCGCCCGGCTGGCGGGGGTCATTTCGGGGCGGTGAGCGGCGCCGGGCGGGGGCCGCTCGTCCCCGCCGTCGGCCCATCGCCCCGGCCTCTTCTCCTGAACTTCTCCTGAACTTCTCCTGAACGGCGGCCGCCTGGAGGGCCGTTCAGGAGAAGGGGTTCCCCGTGACGCCGCCCCCGACAGCGCCCCGGCCCTCCACAGGGCATCTCCCCCTCCGCCGGCACCCGTTCACCCGACGGAGACCAGCACCGGACCCCCGTGGGCCACGGCCCGTTCGCGCCATGCCGCGGAGAGCCGCACCGGCCGCCCGGGCACGGCGGGACCCCAGACGCGCTGCCGGTGCAGGATCCGGCCGTCCTGCCGGACGATCAGCCGCGGCCGGACGAGCGGTTCCGCCGGTTCCAGGCTGAACCTCCCGGGCGCGGCAAGGGAGTTCGCCGGGCCGATCCGGTCGGGGGCAACCCAGGCCAGCGGTGCTTCGGCCAGCACGGGCACCCGGGTGGGCGGCCATCCCCCGTCGGCCAGGTGGCGGAGCACGGGCTCCGCGACGAGCGCGCCGTCCCGGGCGGCGGTACCGGCGGACTCGCCGGGGCGCAGCAGGGTGCCCACCGCGAAGACCCCGGGTTCGGAGGTGCGGAACGCGGTGTCGGCGGACGGCCCGCGGGAGCCGGGGGCGAGGGGGATGCCGCCGGTCCGGGCCAGTTCGTGGTCGGGGATCCAGTCGCCGGTGAACACCACCGTGTCGCAGCGGAGCGTCATGGTCCGGCCGTCGCGGTGCCGGAGCCCGATGCTCTCCACCCGGTCCCGGCCGTGGAGTCCGGTCACGGTGGTGTCCGCGAGCAGCGGGATCTCCCGGGCCGACCGGGTGGGGAGGGTCTGTGCCCAGGAGGTCCGGTGGCGGGGCAAGTCGGTGACTGTGGCGACGACTTCGGTCCCTGCCCGGCGCAGGGCGAGCGCCGTGGTGCGGCCGGACGGCCCGGCGCCGACGACGACGGCGCGGCGGCCGACCGTGTCGCGCTGTGCACCGTGCAGGGGCCACGGTCCACCGTGCAGGGACGGCAGTTCACCGTGCAGGGACCGCAGGGCCTGGCCGGTGGTGAGGACGCCCGCGGGGCGGGTGCCGGGCACCAGGCGTGCGCTGCGGGGCCGTTCCCGGGCGCCGGTGGCGAGGACGACGGCCCGTGCCGTGAGGCGTTCCGGTCCGGCCGGGCCGGTGACGGCCGCGGTGAGCGGGCCCGCCCAGCCGGTGACGCCGACCCCGGTGCGCAGGACGGCGCCGGCGCGGACGGCCGCGTCGGCCAGGTGCCGGGCGTAGTCCGGGCCGGTCAGCAGCCGGTGCAGGTCGCTCACGCCGAATCCGCGGTGACGGCAGTGGCGGGTGAGCCCGCCGGGGTGCGGCTCCCGGTCGACGACCTCCACGCGCCCGGCCCCCGCGGCGGCGAGCCGGGCGGCCGCGGTCAGCCCGGCCGGTCCGGCGCCGATGACGAGGACGTCCACGCTGCGCCGGAGCGGACCTGCGGCGGTGGGTGATGCTCCGGCAAGGGTGGGAGGCGGGTCGGCCGTCATGACGGGGTCCTCGTTCGCGGGGAGTCCGGTGAGTGCGGGGAGTGGGGAGAGTGCGGGGAGTCCGGGGAGTCCGGGGAGGCGGGGACGACGGGCCCGCGGCCCGGACCGCCGCCGCGGGCGAACAGCGCGTGCACGGCGGCGCCGCAGTGGTAGCCCTGACACCTGCCGCTCATGGCCCGGGTGCGGCGCCGGAGCCCGGCGACCGAGCCGGGCGGGACCGTCCCTGCGAGGGCGTCGCGGATCTCGCCCCGGGACACCCGCTCGCAGTGGCAGACCAGGGTGCCGTACTCCGGGTCGGCGGCGATCAGTTCGGCGCGCTGGTACGGGCGGGGGAAGGCCTCGCCGATGTTCGGCATCCGCAGCGGCGCCGGCTCGTGGGCGGTCCCCAGCTCCAGGCCCGTCGCGGCGAGCAGTTCCACCACGTGCGCGGCGATCGCCATCGAGGCGGTGAGGCCGGTGGAGCGGATGCCCCCGACGGTGACCCGGCGCTCCCCGGGGTGCGCCCGGATCCGGTAGTCCTCCTGCCCGGTGGCGGCGCGCAGTCCGGCGTAGACCGCGGTGACCTCCTCGTCGAGCAGGGCGGGCAGGATCCGTGCGCCGTGCTCCCGCAGGAACGCCAGCCCGTCTGCGGACGTTCCGGTGGCCGCCTTGTCGTCGAGGTCCTCCGCGGTCGGTCCCAGCAGGACGTTGCCGTACACGGTCGGCGTGACCAGCACGCCCTTGCCGCGTTCGGTGGGCACGGGCAGCAGGATGTGGTCGACGAGGGCGCGGGCGAAGGTGTCGAACACCATGAGCTGGCCACGCCGCGGCGTCACGGTGAAGTCGTCGTGGCCGCACATCCGGTCGACGTCATCGGCGTGCAGACCGGCGGCGTTGACCAGATGGCGGGTGCGCAGCACCCCGCGCGCGGTGCCGAGCTCCTGGTGGCCCGCGGGGCCGGCGGTGACGGACTCCACCCGGCAGTCGAGGTGCAGATCTGCTCCGCTGCGGACGGCCTGGGTGGCGTAGGCGAGCGTCGTCGTCCAGGGGCAGATGATGCTCTCGCCGGGCACGTCCAGGGCGCCGAGGGCTCCCGGCCCGAGGTGCGGCTCACGGCGGCGCAGCTCCTCCGCGCCGATGAGCCGGGTGTCGTGGCAGCCGTTGCGCCCGGCCTTGGCGGCGAGTGCGGGCAGCGCGGCGAGTTGCTCGTCGTCCCAGGCGACGAGCAGGGCACCGAGCCGTTCCACCGGGATGCCGACCTCCGCGGCGTATCCGGTCAGCCGCCGGTGGCCGTCGCGGACCAGCCGGGCCTCCAGGGTGCCGGGGGTGGCGTCGAACCCGGTGTGCAGGATGGCGGTGTTGGCCTTCGAGGTGCCGTTGCCGATGTCGTCCGAGGCCTCGACGACGGCGATGCGCAGCCGGTAGCGGGCCAGTTCGCGGGCGATGGCCGCGCCGACCACTCCGGCGCCGATGATGACCACGTCGTGGACCTCGTCCGGCAGCGGGCCGGTGGTCGTCACGCTCATGCGCGTCCTTTGCTCAGCGAGGCTGCGTCTCGGTGGTGCGTTTCGGCGGCTGCGTTGGGTGGCTGCGTTTCTGGCTGCGCTTTGGCGGCTGCTGCCATGAGCCGCGTAACGCGGGGAGCCGGTCGCTCCGGCGGTTCGGCCGGGGGCGGTCCGCGGCGGGCCCGGCGGGCTTCGGGTGCGTCCGCGGGCCTGCGTCGACGGGCTTCCCTCCCGGTGGCGGGCGCGGCTGGTCAGTGCGGTGCCGCGGGCGGTGGCGCGGGCGGTGGCGCGGGACCGTCCAGCAGTGCCGCCACCGCCGCCCGGAAGGCGCTCCGGCGTTCGGCGGCGCGGCCGGCGTCGATCCGTGGTTCGTAGACGGTGGCCGGTGCCCGCGGCGGGAGGGCCCGGTGGAGCGGGAGGCCGGGGTCCAGTCCCATGCGGGCGACCGCCCCCACCCCCAGCGCCGTCACATCCGGCACGGCGGACACCTCGACGGGGAGTTGCAGCAGGTCGGCCTGGGTCTGCATGAGCAGTGCGGAGCGGGTGAGACCGCCGTCGACCCGCAGGGCGGCCAGGGGTGTTCCCCGGTCGGCGGTGACGGCGTCGGCGAGCTCGGCGACCTGGGCGGCGATCCCCTCGCAGAGTGCGCGCACCAGATGTCCGGCGGTGGTGTCCAGGCCGAGGCCGGTCACCGAGCCCCGCACATCGCTGCGCCACCAGGGCGCCGCGAGTCCGGCGAGGGCCGGGACGAAGGTGACGCCGCCGGTGTCCGGTACGGCGGAGCCGACCGCGTCGAGGTCCCCGGCTCCGGAGACGACGCCGAGGTCGGTGAGCCAGCGGACCGCGGAGGCCGCGGTGTAGACCTGCCCGTCCAGGCAGTACTCGGTGCGTCCGCCGAGCCGCCAGGCGACACAGCTGACCAGGCCGCCGGTGCCCCGGCTGGGGCGGGGGCCGGTCGGCGCGAGCAGGAACGCCCCGGTGCCGTAGGTGCACTTGGCCGTGGACGGGCCGGTCACGTGCTGGGCGAGCAGCGCCGCCTGCTGGTCGACGAGCAGACCGGTGAGCGGGATCTCGGCGCCGAACGCGGTGGTGGTGCCGACGGGGCCGGCCGCGTCGACGATCCGCGGCAGCCGCTCCCCGGCGAGCCCGAAGATCTCCAGGGCCTCCGGTGACCACTCGACGCGGTCGAGGTCGAGGAGCTGGGTGCGGCCCGCGGTGGCGGCGTCCGTCACGAACGCGCCGGTCAGCTGGTGGATCAGCCACACGTCGCTGGTGGTGACGGTGCCGGCGCGGGTCAGACTGCGGCGGATCCAGGCCATCTTCGGCCCGGCGAAGTACGGGTCCAGGGGCAGTCCGGTGCGGGCACGCAGCGACTCGGCGTGCTCCGCGAGGCCGTGGCAGACGCTCTCCGCGCGGCGGTCCTGCCAGACGACGGCGTCGGTGAGCGGGGTGCCGGTGGCGGGGTCCCAGGCCAGCACCGTCTCCCCTTGGTTGGCCAGGCCGACCGCGTCGACCGGCTCGCCGGCGTCCGCCAAAGCCCGGCGCCCGGCGTCGACGACGGAGGAGAGGAGCTCGGCCGGGTCGGCCTCGACCACGCCGCCGGGCCGGTAGCGGGGCCGCACCGGCGCCGCGCCGCTGCCGATCACCCCGCGCTCCGGGCAGAGGACGAGCGCCTTCGTGCCCGAGGTGCCCTGGTCGACGGCGAGGACGCGCCCGGTCATCGGGGCTCCCCGGCTCCGGGGTGCGCGGCCCGCGGTAACGCGCCGGGCTCGGCGGAGGTCCCCGGTGGGGCCGTGGCGGTAGCTGTGCGGGGACGGAGCTCGGCAGCCGGCATCGTTCGCTTCTTCTTCTCTCGGATTCGTCTCTCGGAATTGCTCTGGTGGCATTCCTCTGGTGGCATTCCTCTGGCGGCATCCCTCTGGCGGTCTCCCGGATGCGTCCGGCGGCAGACGGGTGCGTTTCCGAGGCGCCCGTGAATGGCGCCCGTGAGAGGCACTCGTGAGACGCGCCCGTGACCGGATCACCGCAAGCGTGGATCAGCCCCGGGAACGGCGTCAAGGACACCCGCGCCCCCGGTTGATGGCCCGCACGTCCCCTCGATTCCCGCCGGTCGGGCTGGCGTTGACGGGTGCGCGGAATGGTTCCACAGCAAAGTTATCGATGAAGATCACTAAGGCTCCCCCGCACTGGTGATCGGACCTACACTGACCGCCGTGCAACAGCAGGACGTCAGCGGGGCGGTTCGGCCTCCCGGGTCCACGGCGGCAGTGCCGGGGGCGCCGGGCACCGGATCCGTCCCACCCCCACCCCGTCCCTGAGGACCCATGACGATCGCACCGCCGACCGACCGCAGCAGTGGATTACCGGACCGCTCCGGCCCGTTCGGGTCTCCGGCCGGGGGCGGATGCCGCCCCCGGGCCGCCTGCCCCGCGCCGCGGAGAGCGGCCCCGGGCTCCGGCCCGCCGGGGACCGCGGCCGACAGACCTCCGCCGCGCCCACGGAACCCCGGGGCGACCACAGGGCCGGGCGCCCGAACGTCAGGCGGTCAGGTGATCTGGCGGTCAGGTGATCAGGCGGTCAGCGC
>NZ_JBEOXS010000043.1:0-60524 GCF_040296705.1 Streptomyces sp. NPDC002055 | reverse complement strand
GGTGCGCCGTACCTGCCTGGACGCCGCCCTCGAAGGCGGTGACACCTACGGCATCCGGGGCGGCATGACCGAGGAGGAACGCGGCCCGCTGCACGGGCAGCTCGCCAACCGCCTGGATTACAGCCGCGTCAATGCGACCGTCGCAGGGCGCGACGTCCACCTCACCAAGGCCGAGCGCCGTGCGGTCGTTCACGCTGCCTACCATCACGGCCTGTCGGAACAGCGTCTGGCCTGGCTCCTGAAGATCACCGAGGAGCACGCCCAGAAGCTGTGCCGCGAGCTTCGCCGGGCCCTGCGCAACCGAGACCTGGAACAGAGCACGGAGACCACCCCGTCCCTCAAGGCCAATGGCGAACGTCTGGGCCGCGACGACTTCGGGACGGCGGCGTGAGCACCGCGAGCGCGCCCAGGGCGGCGCACATCACCGACTGGGACCGGGCGGTCGTCATGGCCCTGGGCAGCGTGGGATGCGCCCTGAGCTGGGATGCCCTTCAGCAGATGGCTGTCGCCATCCACGTCCGAGGTTTCCTCAGCTACCTTTTCCCGCTGGTGATCGACGGGTTCATCGCCTACGGCATCCGGGCCCTCATGGTCCTGCGCGACGCGCCGCTGCGGTCCCGGCTCTATGTCTGGATGCTCGTCGGCACGGCCACCGCCGCCAGCATCTGGGCCAACGCGCTCCACGCAGTGCGGCTCAACGAGGAAGCGGCGGACACCGGGCTCCGCCTCGGAGACACCGTGGTCGCGGTGTTGTCCACGATCGCCCCGCTCGCGCTGGCCGGAGCGGTCCACCTCTATATCCTCATCGCCCGCGGTGCGGTCAAGGACAGTGACCGCGAGGACCACGGTCAGGCCGGTCACCTCGGTCAGGTCGGCAAGCCCGCCGGCATCGCGGTCACCCGGGCCGACCGGGCTGACCGGGCCGACCGGGTCGGTCAGCAGTCGGAGTCCGGTCAGGTCAGGGCCGGGCAGCCGGTCACTGCCCTGACCGATCGGCCGCGTCTGTCCCTGGACAAGCAGACCCCCACTCCTCGGTCACTGACCGGGGACAGTGCCCCGGCGGACAGCAGCACCCCGGTCACCGGTCACCACGGTCAGCCGCACGAGCCCGCTGACCTGCCCGGACAGCCGAACATCACGCGGCCGGTCACTGACCGCCCGGAGACCACCGAGCCGGTCACCGGCCACCAGGACAGCCCCTTGCCGGTCACCGAACGGCCGGTCACTTCGCCGCCGGTCACTGACCAGGACGCCCGGACAACCGGTGACCGGCGCTCTGACCCGGACACCGAGGAGCTGCTGAAGATCGCCCGGTCAGCGGTCAGGGCCGAGGACAAGCTGACCCGCAAGGTGGTCGCCCAAGCGATCCGCGGTCAGCAAATCCCCCTGTCCAGCGACACCCTGACCGCCCTGATGGCCCAGCTCCGCGAGCAGCACGGGCAGCCGGTCACGTCCGTCCGGACCTGACCGGACACCACGGAGCGGGTGACTGAGCCGGCACCTCGGCCGGTCACCTGCTCCCGGACACACCCCCACGCCCTGGCGAAACGAAGCGGAGAACACCTCATGCGCACCCGCCCGGCCACACCTGCCGAGGTCGATTCCTGGCTGACCGTCCTGCACCAGCGCGGTCACCTCCACCGCGCCCAGTCCGGCCCCGACATCACCTGGATCGTGCAACGCGAGCGGCACAGTCGCCCCTGGACTCTGCATCACCCGGTCCTGGCCATGGACTGGATCGAGGATCTCGTCCGCGAAATTCAGCAGCAGGACCCGGAGACGAGCCGGTGACAACCGCCAACGACCCGGTGGTCACCACGGCCGGACAGCAGCGTGAGCCCACGACGGCTCCAGGCGGAGCAAGTTGTCGCATACGACGGTCCTACGGCCCGTCGCACGCACTTGCCCCCGCCCAGGAGGGCGGGGGAAGCCCGGCTGGTCCCCGAGCGACGGCGCATGGGGACCAACCGGGCAACCGGCACCAGGGGGCGCCGGTCACCGAGGGAGAAGCACAACCCCGCACCGCGAGCGAGCCGCCGAACCCGAGCGCGTTCCCCGACCGCACACCACGCCGCCGCACCCGCAACCCCCGCCAGCGCACCCACAAGCTGACCATCCGCCTGTCCCAGACCGAGAAGACCGAGATCACCACCGCTGCCGCACAGCGCGCGGTCACCGCCGCCCGCTTCCTCTCCGCCGCCGGCCTTGCCGTCGCCCGCGGTTCGACCACCGTCCATACCAACGAGCAGCTCGACACGGCCATCGACGAGCTGGCCGCCCTGCGCATCGCACTCTCCCGGATCGGCAACAACATCAACCAGATCGCCCACGTCCTCAACAGCGGCGGCCTCCCGCGCGCCGGTGAACTCGACCACGCCCTGGCGACCTTGATCCGACTGCTGTCCCGCGTCGACGACACGGCCGACACCCTGGTGAAGAAGCGGCTCTAATGGTCCCCAAGATCCGCCGAGGCTCACGCACCCACGGCCTGCTCGTCTACCTCTACGGCCCCGGCAAACGCGACGAGCACATCGATCCTCACCTCGTCGGGAGCTGGGACGGCTTCGCCCCCGACCCGGGCCGCGACACCAGCGCCGACCCGGACCCCAAGGTCACCCTTGCCCGCCTCACCGCCGCCCTCGACCTCCGGGTCAAGCAGGCCGGCGACCGCGCGCCCGCCAAGCACGTGTGGCACTGCTCGGTCCGCGCCGACCCGGGCGACCGGATGCTGACCGATGCCGAGTGGAACACCGTCGCCCGCCGTCTGGTCGCGGCGACCGGGATCGCTCCCGAGGGCGACCCGGACGGCTGCCGCTGGGTCGCGGTACGCCACGCGGACGACCACATCCACATCCTGGCCACCATGGTCCGAGGCGACCTGCGCCGCCCCCGGATGAACTACGACTTCAAGAAGGCTCAGGCCGAATGCCGTCGCATTGAGAAGGAGTGGAACCTGCGTCAGCTCAATTCGGGCGACGGCACCGGCTCCAAGGCGCCCACCAGCGCCGAGCGCTTCAAGGCCGAGCGCACCGGGCGGCCTGAGCCCTCGCGCGAAACACTGCGCGAAGCCGTCCGCCAGTCCCTCGCCGGAGCAGCTACCGAAGAGGAGTTCTTCACGCGGCTGCGCGAGGCCGGGCTGCGCGTGAAGGTACGCCATGCCCCGTCCGGTGACGCGCTCGGCTACAACGTCGCACTCCCCGGCGACCGCAACCGCAACGGTGAACCGGTCTGGTACCCCGGCTCCAAGCTGGCCCCCGACCTGTCCCTGCCGAAGATCCGCCTCCGCCTCGCCGACGACACGGTCGACCAGACGGCACCTTCGGCCACCATCAGCAGCCGACCGGACTGGTCCCCGCCCGCCAGGGCACGGCGGAGCGCCGCCGGCATCGCCGAGCGTGCCGCCGTCCTCCTCGACGGCGGCGACGAAGCCGCCGCCCAGCTCGTCGGCGTCGGAGAACTCCTGGACGCGGTCGCCCAGACCTCCCCGGCCGCCACCCGCGCCGAGCTGGCTGCCGCCGCCCGAGAATTCGAGCGGGCCACCCGCAGTCATGTCCGAGCGGAGCGCGCCGACACCCGGGCGATCCGCTCAGCGGCCCGGGGCATCATCCAGGCCGGCGGCGCACTCGGCCGTGGCGAAGACGGCGGCACCACCGCCATGCTCGTCTCGACCCTGGTTCTGGTCGCCCTCGCCGCCTCCCGCTGGCACTCCGCCCGCGGTCACGCCCAGCAGGCCCACGCCTCCCGCCAGACCGCCGAGCACCTGCGCATTGCCTATCACCAGGCCGCCACCACACCCATGCGAGCACTGCGCGACCAAGGCCGCGCCCTGCCCGAAGCCGTACGCCGAACCCACGAGGCCACCATCCGCGCAGCACTGCCGCAGCAGGGGCTACGAGCCGACGGCACGACGAAGACCGACGTCCTGGCCGCCACCCTTGCCCAGGCCGAACAGGCGGGCCACGGCCCCGAGGCGCTCCTGCAGCGGGCCATCGCCATGCGCGAACTCGACACCGCCGAGGACGTGAACGACGTCCTGGTCTGGCGCCTGCGCCGCCTCGCCCAGCTCCCCGCACACCCGGCAGAAGCGACTCAGCCGCAGGCCGGCACCCGTCAGCCCACGGCCTCGACCAACGACCGCACCAGCAACCGGACGGCCCCCACGGCGGCAGCGCGCCCCGGCTCCGACCCGCGCACCCGACCACCGCGCCGCTGACCACTGACCGGTCACCAAGAAGCCACTGGACAGCCGGTTGCCCGGCTGTTACGGATGAATCAGAAGGACTCAATCGGGAGATGACGCTCGTGCTCAGAACCACCGACCGCACCGCAGAGCCGGAGCCCGTGCTGCCCACCCTCCCGGCCGGCACCGACCCCCTGATGCAACTCGAATACGAGATGCATCAGCCCAGCGGTCCCGGCGCGACGCGCTGCCTCAGCCACCCGGCCGAGCTGGCCCTGCGCGGGATCCCCGTACGGTGCTCGGCCTGCCGCGCCCGGCGCGACTGGCTGCTCATCAACCACGGCCGCAACGTCTGGATCGTCTGCCGCTGCAACAACCAGTGGCTCGAACCCGAGATCAGCCGCGCCGACTTCGACGCCCTGATCGCCGTCCCGGACCGGAGGACCTACCCCAGCCTCGAAGAGGGCCTTGCTGCGCTCGGGTTCGACGGGGCCTTCGCCGGCACCTACCTGGACTAGGGCTCGTTGCGAATAGGGAGAGCACGCTGTCCAGATCGGGTGTGTCCCGAAGGGACTTGGCGAGGACGACGGCGTCCTACAGTGTTATCGAGGCCCCTTGCTCGGTCGCTGGTGAGGCCGCCTGCGCCGCATCACCAATGAGCAGCATGCGCCCGGTGCGCCAAGGGCTGCCGGGCGGGACCTCGGTCGCACCGTTCCTAGTCACGACCGCTGTTGTTGGTCGGCGTCATGCTCAGGCGCTGGCGTCGGCGTCGGCGCTTCTCGGAGCGATGCACCAGCTCGCTCACGGCGAGCGTCATGGTCGCCACGCGGCGGACCCAGCGGGGGCCGCCGCGCTCCGCCCACACCACACATGCACACCCGCCGACGGCGAGCACCACGACGCCGAGCAGCACCAGATTAATCATGTTCTTCACCCCTGCGTTCAGTCGTACGGTCCTGCTGATCATCTCAGGCCAGGAAGGGCCCCAACGGGATGTCCGACCGTCGAGGCCGGGCGGGCCAAGGCGTCCGCCGCGTAGCTGTCCGGACTCATCCGGCGCTGCTGCCGGAGCGCGATCCGTCGACTGTTACCCAGCCGGGGTGACCGTGGCCTGCGGATTGACCGTGTCGTGGTTTCGCGTGGGCCAGCCGCACCGGTTGCAGCGCCCTAGGGGGTGTATTGATCACGAGCGTTGTTAACAGCTTGCTCGGTTTGATCTATGGCGAAGACCTCCGGTGTGGTGGAGGTGTCTAGGCTCACCGCAACGGAGGTCTTCGTGTCCCACCGTAATGCCCGGCTGACTGTTCATGGCAGGTGGCTGCTGGTCCAACGTGTCTGTTCGGGGCGTCCCGTCGCGCACGTGGCCGCCGAACTGGGTGTCTCCCGTCCTACGGCCCACAAGTGGGTGCGGCGGTGGCGGGCGGAGGGTGAGGCAGGCCTGGCGGACCGTTCCAGCCGGCCCCGCACCACCCCGCACCGCACCGCGTCACAGACCGAAGCCCGCGTGCGTGAACTGCGGCAGACCCGCAAGCTGGGACCGGCCCGCATCGGCCCGATCCTGGGCCTGCCGGCCTCCACCGTGCACCGCATCCTCACACGCCATGGCCTGCACCGCCTGGCCTGGCTGGACCGGCCGACAGGAGCACCTGTCCGCCGCTACGAACGTCAGCGGCCGGGCGAGATGGTCCACGTCGACATCAAGAAGCTGGGCAACATCCCCGACGGCGGCGGCTGGCGCACGGTCGGCAGACAAACCGGCGACCGCAACCGCCAGGCCACCACCGACCAGCGCAAGAGCTGCAGACCGGTCATCGGCTACAGCTACATCCACTCCGCCGTCGACGACCACTCCCGCCTGGCCTACAGCGAGGTCCTGGCCGACGAGCGCAAGGAAACCGCCGCCGGCTTCTGGCAACGGGCGAACGCCTTCTTCGCCGCCCACGGCATCACCGTCGAACGCGTCCTGACCGACAACGGCTCCTGCTACAAGTCCAAGGCGTTCACCCAGACGCTGGCCGCGGCCGGCATCACCCACAAGAAGATCCGGCCCTACCGGCCGCAGACCAACGGCAAGGTCGAACGGTTCAACCGCACCCTGCTGGACGAATGGGCCTACCAGCGGCCCTACCAGACGAACACCGAGCGGACCCAGGCCCTGGCAGACTTCCTCCACACCTACAACCACCACCGCTGCCACACCGCACTCGACGGACACCCGCCCATCAGCCGCGTCAACAACGCTCCGGGTCAATACACCTAGGGCGTGTATCGAATGTGATGCGCGCAGCGCAACGCCGTCGACGGACAACCCAAAATCACGTGCGCCCTTCGTCTCGTCATGCTTGGGTCATTCGCCATGAATGCCCATTTTCTCGATGAAGCCGACCTGATAGACAGGATGGAACGGAACCTGGCGGAACATGCCTGTCACCTACATCGGAGCATGACCGGTGCGACCGTCACGGAGACTGGCGACCTCCTGGTCGCCGACAGCTGCCTGGACGACGACACGTTCAATATCGTTGCCGCGGCTCGCTTCACTACCGCCACCGCGCCGGCACGTATCACCGAGACCGCTCGGACGCTGTCTCACACCGGCCGCCGTTTCTCCTGGTGGGTGGGGCCTTCCTCGACACCACCGGACCTCACCGCCCGCCTGACGGCAGCTGGGCTGCCGGCGTCCGAACGCGAGACGGCCATGTGGGCCGAGCTGGACGACACCCTGCCACTGCCCGCCACCCGAGGACTGGACATCCAGACGGTGGCCACGCCCAAACAGTTCGCCGACTACGCCACGGTTCTCGCTGCGAACTGGACCCCGCCCGCTGACACAGTCCGCCGCTTCTTCGCCCAGGCAGTCCCGCAGGCCCTGGCCGCGCACTGTCCGGCCCGGTACCTGGTCGGCTATGTGGAGGGTCGTCCGGTCTGTTCGGCCGAAGTGTTTCATCACGCGGGGGTGGCCGGGATTTACAACATCTGCACTCTGGCCGCCCACCGCCGACGGGGCTACGGAGGTGCCATCACGCGGGCCGCACTCCGCACGGCCCGCGACCGAGACCACCGCATCGCGGTCTTGCAGGCGTCCGCCGACGGCGAGCCCGTCTACCGCCGCCTGGGTTTCCGCTCCTGCGGTCAGTTCACCGAACACACCATCAACCTCTGAACCACCCGAACCTCACAAGCCGTCTGCCCGCTCTTCACAACGGCGCTGGTCACAGCCACTCGTTGATGGCCGCTACGAGGACAGTCGCTTCGTAGCGGACTGCGAGCTTGTCGTAGCGCGTAGCCACGGCGCGGTGCCTTTTGAGGCGGTTAATGCCGCACTCGACGGCGTGCCGAGCCTTGTAGTCTTCGGTGTCGAACTTGGGTGGTCGGCCACCATACGAGCCGAGCTCCCTGCGGTTGCGGGTCTGGTCGGCCTTGTCCGGGATGGTGCAGCGGATACCGCGTCGGCGCAGGTAGGCGCGGTTCTTGCGGGACGCGTAAGCCTTGTCGGCGCGGACCCGGTCGGGCCGGGTCCGCGGGCGCCCCGAACCCAGGCGGGCGACGCGGACCTTCTTCAAAACGGGCTCGAACTGCGGGGAGTCGCCACGCTGCCCGGCCGTGATCACGATGGACATGGGCTTTTGCCCCTGCTCAACGGCAAGGTTCAGCTTGGTCGTCAGGCCGCCACGTGAGCGACCGAGCCCGTGATCGTCCGGCTCGACGGTGACACCGCCGGGCGGCTCGGCCTGCAGGTCCCCCTTTTCCTCGCCCCGGCGGCGTGCTGGTGGGCCCGGCACGCGGTGGAGTCGATGTTGAGGTCCCAGGTGATGAGCTCCCTGGCGTCGGCCTGGGCCTGCAACTCGGCGAAGATCCGCTGCCAGGTGCCGTCACGCTGCCAGCGGCGGAACAGGTCGTATACCCGGGCCCAGGGCCCGTACCGCTCCGGCACATCCCGCCACGGGACGCCAGTGCGGGTACGAAACCGTATGCCGTCGATCAGCTGCCGCCTGGTCCATATCGGCGGACGACCCGGCTTCCTGCCCCTGGGCAACAACGACTCCAGGCGGGCCCACTGTGTATCCGTCAAATCTCCGCGTGCCACAGAACAAGATCATCTCACCTCAAGATCCACTTTCGATACAGGCCCTAACCCGGTTGCGGCAACGGGCCGCACGGAACCGAAGGGGGAGCAGGAGTGGCGGAGCCGAGCGGACACTGGGACGGAGCCGGGCTGGAGCGCAAGATCCTTGCCGCCGGGCGGCCGTGGACGGTGGGCGACATCGCGATGGTCGCCGACGGCCAGTGGGCCGTCGGTACGCAGTCCGACGGGCGGCGGGACGAGGACGTGGTGGTGGAGGACCGGATCGCGGAGGGGCGTCGCGTCGAGTTGACGGTGGAGGAGCTGGCCCGCGCGGTGGACTCCCGCATCGGGGATGCCCACCGCGACGAGGACCTCGCCTGACCGGACCGCTCAGCGGTGCGGCCCCCGTCCGGCCGCCGACGGGCCGACAGCGGCCGAAGGAGCGGGCTGTTCGGGCGGCTGGCCCAGGGCGGATGGGGAGCGCCCGGAGCGGGCGGCAGCGGCCTGGGCCAGCCGGACTGCCGGGCCCGGTCCGCGGTCGTGTCGGCTTCACGCGCTTCGATCACGTGGCCGAGCGTCTGCCGGAACGTGCGGCTCTCGGCTTGGGCGATTCGAAGGTCTGCCGCTGACCGGGGCGGGTCAGGGCGTCACTACGGCCCCGCCGTCCGGAAGAGGCCTGATGGCCATCCAGCAGTATCGTCCGCCGTCCGTGTCCGGTGCAGCGAAAGGCTGCGTCGCCGGTGCGGGTGAACAGCGGGACGACGAGTAACTCTTCGCATCGTGTGCCGAGGGTGTGCAGACCTACCTTGCATTAGAGCGGAGCGAGATGCATGAGGACCTCGTCGCGGTCATCCCCGCTTGCGAATCGGAGGGCACCGGGCCAGCGGCCGACCTCCTTCCAACCGAGGCTTCCGTAGAACGCTTCGAGCCCCGACTCGCCTCGTGCTGCAAGGTGGAGCTGTTCGAGCCCCATCTCGTCGCGGGCGATCCTGCGAACCTCATTCATCAGGGCGGCTCCGAAACCTCGCCCCCGGTGCATCGGTCTGGTTTGAACGTGATGGAGCGTTCCCCAGTGCGCTATCAGCTCGAAGGGGTCACGGCGAACATTGAGCCAGCCAATGAGTTCACCGTCAGCCGTGGCAGTGAGTAGACGGCTGGTGTTCAAGGAGAGCGCGTTCACGATCCTGTCGACGGCCGGAGCCGCTTGTGTCTCGTCGATCGGGGGGAAGGGAAAGCCTGCTGCGCCCCCAGCGTTGGTGACCTCAACCCAGCACTCGGTGAGCGCGCGCTTAACTTGCTTGGTGACCTGGCTGGGGTTCGTGTACTGCTGAAAGAGGCTAGCTGTCGGCATTCCCGGATTCTCTCAGGCGGTTTTGGCGGCACTGGGTGTCCCAACCGCCTCCTGGCCTCGAAGGAGCGCGGCCCCGTCTGTAGTCGTTTGCGCCGTCGTGCGACCTCTTCCTTCATCTGATCGTCGGTGCGTGTGCTGTGCCAGATGGTGCCTTCCCACTTCACGTACTGGGGTTCGCGGTCCCGGAGAAGGACCGGATTGAGGTGGCCGTGGAAGAGGCCCGGCAGGTTGCGCTGCCGGCGGTACGAGGCGAAGGTGCGTACGGGGAGAGCATGCTCGAACGGCACGGCCCACACCTCCGGCAGCGGGCGCCGTAACTCCGTCCCGTCCGGGGCGACGTACGCGATCTCGAACCCGGTCGCCGGCGGTCCGGCAGAACCGCCGGGCAGGACCTCTAACGCGTGGACCACGTCTGCCTAACCCCACCCCTCGCCGCAAGGTAACTCTTCAACCCGCAAGATCCCCCGCAACGTATTGCTTCAATCCGCAGCATCCGAAGTCACAGGACAGTCCGCGAGGGAAGGCCACCGAAACCGGTGGTGGCGGATGCGTGCTTGCTATCAGTGAAGGCGGCACGCGACGCTGTGTGGTGACGGTCTGTCGAGGACGGACGGGGAGGGATGGGCGTGTCGCAAGTTTGGAAGATCACGGTCATTGTGGCTGCGGCGGCCGGTGTCGTGTCGACACCGTTGGTCTGGCTGCTGGACAGCCCTGATACCGGCCAGCTGGTCGGCGCCTCGGTGCAGGCCGCCACCGGCATCGCCGCCCTGTTCTGGGCGCTACTGCAACGGCCGCCCGCCCCGGTCCCGGCTCCGGGACCGGCGGACCTGGCTGTCGGCACCGGGAAGGCTGACGGAACTGACGGCGGCACGGCTCACACCGGTGTGCGCCGCCCCGGCGGCGCGGGAACCGGGTCGGCGAAGGCCGAGCAAACCGGGGACGCCACCGCGCACGGATCCGGCAGCCGTGCCAGCACCGGCATCGACTACAGCTGACAGCGCCCGGCCCGGTCAGAACACAGAAGGCGGGGGATCGGTCGCGTGACGGCAGGAGACAAGCGCCAGCACGGCCCCATCGACGCCGCCCACGCTGATGTCGCGGTGACAGATACTGGGAACGCTGCGGCCGTATCGGGGGCCACAGCGGTGAGCGGCTACCGCGGACCAGTACCGGGAACCGACGGCGCCCCCGCCGCTCCGGTACGGATATCCGGGACCGGGGATGCGGCCGCGTCCCAGGGCGGTCTTGCCAACACCGGCTACATCCACCAGGTGAGCGTTGAGCAGCTGACCATGGTGCAGCACGGCGCGCCCCGGGAGCCGGCCTCGTGGCCGCACCAAATCGGGGTCATCCCTCCCCAGGCACGGTCCTTCCAGCACCGCGCCGAGGCGGAACGGCTGCGGGCGACGGTCGACGGCGGCAGCACCGCGGTGCTGGGCCAGGTCCTGACCGGCATGGGCGGGGTGGGCAAGACCCAGCTCGCCGCCGACTACGCCCACACCGCATGGGAAGACGGCAGCCGGGCCGGCGGCCTGGACATCCTGGTCTGGATTGTTGCCAGCACCCGGGAGGCCATCGTGAGCAGGTACGCGCAGGCCGGAGTCGACTTGTGCCGGGCCGATCCCAGTGATCCGGAGAAGGCCGCCGAGTCCTTCCTGGCCTGGATCACCCCCAAGTCGGCAGCCAGGCCGTGCCGGTGGCTGATCGTCCTGGACGACGTCACCGACCCGGCCGACCTGCACGGCCTGTGGCCGCCCGCCAGCCCCCACGGTCGCACCCTGGTCACCACCCGCCGCCGCGACGCGGCCCTCGCCGCAGGCGGCCGCCACACGGTCGAGGTCGGCCTGTTCACCGACGACGAAGCCCTCACCTACCTCACCACATCCCTGGCCGCGCACGGACGGGTCGAACCCGCAGACCATCTCACCGGCCTGGCCGACGATCTCGGACACCTGCCCCTGGCCCTCGCCCAGGCCGTCGCCTACCTCATCGACTCCGGCGACGACATCGCCACCTACCGCGCCCTGCTGGCCGACCGCACCACCACACTCGCCGACACCTCCCCCGATCGCCTGCCCGACAGCCAGGCCCGCCCACTTGCCGCCGCCTGGTCGCTGTCCATCGACCGCGCCGACACCCTGCGGCCCGCCGGCCTGGCCCGCCCCATGCTCCAACTCGCCGCGATGCTGGACGCCAACGGCATCCCCCACGATGTGCTGACCAGCTCTCCCGCCCTCACCCACCTGGCTGCACACCGCACCCGGACCGGCCCGGACACCGCAACGGAACCAGCCCCTGCCTCCCCCCGGGATGCCGTGCGGGCCCTGCGGGCCCTGCACCGGCTCAGCCTGATCGACCACGCCCCCGATACACCCCACCACGCCGTCCGCGTCCACCAGCTCATCCAACGCACCGTCCGCGAGCGCCTTCCGGCCGACCAGTACAAGGAACTCGCCCGCACCGCCGCCGACGCCCTGCTGGATGCCTGGCCTGACATCGAACTCGACTTCAACCTTGCCCAGGCGCTGCGCGCCAACACCGCATCTCTTGCCGGCCACGCTCAACACGTCCTGTGGGAAACCGGCGCTCACCCGGTGCTCCTGCGCACCGGCAGAAGTCTCGGCGAGGGCGGACATGCCTCAGCCGCCGTCGACCACTACCGAAGTCTCGCAGTTACCGCACACAGAATTTTAGCCCCAGGCCACCCTGATGCTCTGACCGTCCGGAGGGAGCTCGCCGGCTGGCGGGGTTCGGCGGGGGACTCGGCAGGAGCGGCCGCCGCGCTGGCTGAACTGCTGTCGGACGTGGAGCGAGTGCAGGGCCCCGACCACCCCGACACTCTGACCACCCGGAGAGACCTCGCCGGCTGGCGGGGTTCGGCGGGGGACCCGGCCGGTGCGGCCGCCGCACTGGCTGAACTGCTGCCGGACGTGGAGCGAGTGCAGGGCCCCGACCATGACGACACTCTGACCACCCGAAGCCGCCTGATCGGCTGGCGGGGGATGGCCGGGGACCCAGCGGGTGCGGCCGCCGCGACCGAGCAGCTGCTGCCCGACCTGGAGCAAGTGAAGGGCCCGGACCACCCCCTTACCCTGAGTGCCCGGATGGGCCTTGCCCGATGGCGGGGAATGACGGGGGATCCAGCGGGTGCGGCTACTGCCACCGCCGCACTAGTGCCGGACCTGGAGCGGCTGAAAGGTTCAGACCACCCCCTCGCCTTGATCAATCAGGGCAACCTCGCCTACTGGCGAGGGATGGCGGGGGATCCAGCGGGTGCGGCGGCCGCGTTCGCGGAGCTGCTGCCCGACCTGGAACGAGTCAATGGTTCCGGCCACCCGAGCACTCTCATTGGCCGGGGCAACTTCGCCCGCTGGCGGGGGGTGGCGGGGGACGCGGCCGGTGCCGCTGCCGCGCTCGCGGAGCTGCTGCCGGACGTGGAGCGGGTGCTGGGCCGCGACCACCCGGAAACCCTGACCATCCGAGGCAATCTCGCCCGCTCGCGGGGGATGGCGGGGGACGCGGCCGGTGCCGCTGCCGCGTATGCCGAGCTGCTGCCGGACGTGGAGCGGGTGCATGGCCCCGACCACCCCGAAACCCTGACCAAGCGAAGAGACATCGCCCACTGGCGGAGGGCAGCGAGGGATCCAGCAGGTGCCGCTGCCGCGCTCGCGGAGCTGCTGCCGGACGTGGAGCGGGTGCTGGGCCGCGACCACCCGGAAACCCTGACCATCCGAGGCAATCTCGCAGGTTGCCGGGGCGAGGCGGGGGATGCGGTCGGTGCCGCTGTCGCGCTCGCGGAGCTGCTGCCGGACGTGGAGCGGGTGCAGGGCCCCGACCACCCGGAAACCCTGACCATCCGAGGCAACCTCGCCTGCTGGCGGGGCGAGGCGGGGGACGCGGCCGGTGCCGCTGTCGCGCTCGCGGAGCTGCTGCCGGACGTGGAGCGGGTGCAGGGCCCCGACCACCCCCTTACCCTGACCATCCGAGCCAACCTTGCCCACTGGCGGGGCGAGGCGGGGGACGCGGCCGGTGCGGCCGTCGCACTGGCTGAACTGCTGCTGGACCGCGAGCGGGTGCTGGGTCCCGACCACCCCGACACTCTGACCACCCGAGGCAATCTCGCAGATTGCCGGGGCGAGGCGGGGGACCCGGCCGGTGCGGCCGCCGCGCTCGCGGAGCTGCTGCCGGACGTGGAGCGGGTGCTGGGTCCCGACCACCCCGACACTCTGACCACCCGAGACAACCTCGCCCACTGGCGGGGCGAGGCGGGGAACCTAGAAAAACCGGAGGAGGCGGTGCGATGGAGTAAAGGGTGGCTATCGCGATCTCTTCGTTACCTTCTGCAAGCGCGAAACGAAAATGATCGTTCGTGAGACACAAAGATCTACATGACGTTCCACCAGGTCGCGCCTGTAACGATTCCCGTGTACTCGCCTATGTCACGCGCATCCCTGTTTCCGGTACCGTCCGGGCGTGAAAATCGGCGTGGCAAGGGTCAGCACTCACGATCAACACCCCGAAGCGCAGCAGCCCCTGCAAGCGGCCGGCTGCGAGAAGGTCTGTGCGACGAGCAGGAACCGCGCAGAGACTGCAGTTTGGTGTCACATGATTTTGACTCCTGCGGGCTACCTCTCAGCTTGTCGCAGTAGATACCGGATTTACTGCGGCGGAGCCTCTACCGTGATCATCGCGACCTGCGGCGGAGTGTTCCGCCCGCCGGGGTGAGGTGTACGCATCTACTGTGGCAGTGCCGGAAGGGCGGGGCGGGCGTGACGATCGAACCAGTGACCGAACTCGGGGGCGGGGGCTCGTTGCGGTTGCCGCGTGCTCGGGTGGTGCCCCTGTCGGCCCCGCCGTCGTCGTACACCGCGGCGGTCGAGCGGTACCTCACCGTCGCGGACATCGCGAAGTCCCCGCGCGGATCTACCGGATCTCGCTGACGACGTGGGGATGGATACTCGCCGGCGAACCCGCGCCGACTGGACCAGCCCGCCGCGGCGCGAAGCCGCCCCTCTTCCCGGCAGCCGCGATCTACGACCCGGCGCTGCTGCAGGTGCTGGCCGAGTTGGCGGCGGCGCGGGCGGACGAGATGGACGCCGACACCGTCAACCGGGAGCTGTCCATCGCGCGCAAGGCGATCGGCTGGTGGCAGCGCCAGGGCTGGATCGAAGGCGACCCGACGATCGGCATCGAGCGGCGGCCGGCACCGCCGGACCGCACCAAGGCCCTGGCAGAGAACCAGATCGCCGCCCTGTGGCGCCTGGACGTCGCGCTGCGCGAGAAGACGTGCTGGAAGATGCTCTACGAGTCCGCCGCGCGGGCGGATGAGGTGCTGTGCCTGAATGTTGAGGCCCTGCACCCAGGTGACAAGCGCGGGCGAATTCACTGGCAGTCCGGCACAGCCCAGCTGCTGCCCCGCCTCATCGCTGGCCGCGCCCGTGGCCCGCTGTTCCTCACCGGCCGCAAGGCACCGGCCGGGACGCCGACGCTGGACGTGTGCCCGGAGACCGGGCGGGCGAGGCTGTCGTATCGGCGGGCTGAGGAGATCTTCGAGGAGAACACCCGGCTGCTGGCCAACCCCCTCGCCTCACCCGAGGACATCGAGGACCTCGACGGCTGGACACTCCACCGACTCCGCCATTCCGCGCTCACCCACGACGCCGAGGGCGGCACCTCCACCCCGATGCTCCTGGCCCGCTCCCGCCACGCTTCGGTCCGCTCACTGGAGCGGTACGCCCGCCCCGGCGTCGACGCGGTCGCCCGGCACGTCGCCGAACGCGACCCCGCCGCCCGCCGTCACAGGTGAGTCCGAGGGCATCAGGACTTCAAGGTCATCCCATTGCCCCTATGACGCGTATCTCGGTCATACCCCGGTCCGGGGCGGGAGTCAGCGGCTGCGGCGAGGAGCCGACGGGCTGAGCCGTGTCCTGGCCATGGTCGCGTGCGGGAGGTTGGGCGACCCGGTCCGTGTCGAAGTCGCGGTGCGACTGCGGGCGGCCATGACGCGGAGTTCCGCGGCAGTCCGCGGGGCGCGTGCGGCGCGGTGGACGGCCTGGGTGACAGCGGTGCGCCGCACGTCGAGTGGGGTAGGTGCCCGAGAGGTCTGGGGTGAGGCCGAGCCGACTGGAGTGAGCGTGACCAGGTGCTCCATCTCGCGATGGATTTGATGCCGCTCACGGATCACCGGGGCCGAATCGGCCATGGCGTCTGCCGTCGCGGCGATCAAGTGGGACGGGGCGCGGGCTGTGAAGACAGCCTCCGCGCGCGTGCCCCAGCCCGGTGGACCGGCCCACAGGGTGACGGTCTCGTCATCCGGGCCGTAGCTGCGCCTGTCGATTACGGCGCCGGCCTGGCCGTCGGGGGCGACGATCTCGACCGTGCCGGGCGTGGTGGGGACGCCGCGCTTCCAGCCGGCGTCGGTCAGCGGCCGAACGGCGTCTGCCCAGTAGATCGACGGGTTCGCCAGGAAGCGTCCGTTGCTGTCGTAGGCGTCGGCCTCGGCGTAGTCGTGGGCCAGGGCAGTGGTGAGGCCGGCGACGATCTCGGCCGGGGTGACGTGGTTGAAGGTGGCCGTCCAGCGCGTTGCTGAGGCGGCCTCCGTGGCCGCGCTGATCCTCCACAGCTCGAAGTCATCGCCGAACCAGCCGACCCTGATCCGCTGGTCGGGCGAGGTGACGAGGAGCTGACACGGCCCATCGTCGAGGTAGTGGTGCGGCCAGTGGGCGACGGGCGCGAAGCCGGCGTCGCCGATCCCGTTGGAACCGGCCAAGTACATGGGACTGACCAGCACCTCCTCGTAGAGGTGCGGGTCATCAGGGGTGTGCATGTCGAAGCTCCGGGGCGTGGGGGAGAACGCGCCCGCGTGCAGCGGAACAGACTGCTGGACTGCACGCGGGCGCCGGTCAATGAGGAGAGGCGGCTGGCTCTCAGCGTCACGACGGTCACCGACCCAGACCCGGGGCTGACTGGGCGGTCACGGCCGCCGGCACCCGCGGTTGCGGCTGCGGGGCATGGCTGAAGAGGGCACTCGGCGCGGTAGCGCTCCGGCGCAGGGCCGCCGCGGTCCGGCCGCTGTCCGACCCCAGCGGGTCGCTGGCATGGGGCCGTGTGGCCGCCGCTGCGACGGGCATCGGAGTCGACGAGTTCCTCCGTGCGGCGGTGGGGTTGCTCCAGTGGGAGACGGCCGAGTAGACGGGGCCCAGCGCACGCCCGGCATCGGTCAGGACGTAGGGAGCGCCGTAGCGTGGGCCTGTGCGGGCAACCAAGCCGTCGGCCTGAAGTCGCTTGAGTCGGTCCCGGGTGAGGGCGTTGCCCAGACCGGCCTCCTCCGCGGTGTGGACGAGTCGCATCGGGCCGCCCGAGTCGAGGAGCTGGATCACGGCGGTCGAATGCCGAAGATGCAGACGCCGCACGGCGTCCTCGACCCGTTCCGCTCCGGCCACTTCGCCGAGCGACAGGTTGGCCAGGGACCAGTCCGACACAGCGCGGTGCACCGGAGCCAGCGACTCACCGAGTGCGCTGAGCTGGTACGGAGCCCCGTGGCGGTCGCCGACGCGAGTGACCAGCTCGTCAACGTACATCGCGGCCAGCCGCTTGGTGACGAGCTGCTCGCTGATGAAGGGGAGCCCGGCGGCGACCTCGTGCACACGCATGGGATGGCCCTGCTGCGCCAGGGTCTGCGCCGACCAGGTCGTCCACTTCGGTGCTATCAGGGAGAGTGCGTCCTCGACGCGCTGAGCATCGACCGAACCGATGGATGCGGCAGAGGACAGCATGGGGGTGGACATGGGGCGAACTCCCTTATGGGGAAGGGTTTTCAGCTATTCGCTGGGGCCGGGGGGCGGCGTGCTCGCGCGGAGCGTCTGCAGCACCCTGCCGAGGCGGGGTTGCTGATGCGGATGCTGCGGTCGCGCCAGCCCTGATGCACTAGCTCGCGGTGAGGCGTTGCAGGGGTTCATTCGGCAGCATCCATCCGGGCAAGCAGCGAACGCACCAGGGTGGGCAGGCTGTCCGGGCCGTCACCGATCCAGACGTGATCGGACGCCGCGCCGCGGATGTACGCGGCGTCTTCGAGCAGGCCGCTGGAGATCTCCATGCAGGCGTCGGTGATCCGGGAGGCGGCCAGCAGCGACTGGGACAGGACCTTGACGTAGTCGTCCGGCGCGAGGCCGGCGGCCTCAGCCGCGGTGCGGATCGCCGCCAGCTCCAGCGCGCTGAACGCGAAGTCGAACTCGTCGTCCCGCTCGGCGCCATCGGACGCGGCGACGACCGGGTTGCTGGGCTCGGTGGGGATGCCCGCGCGAGTGCAGATCGCGTCGACCGAGGCGGTCAGCTCGGCGAAGGACTCGGTGAGCCACCCCAGCGCGGAGGCGTAGGAGGCCAGGGCGAACAGGCCCGCCGGGGTGGCCGGGCGCGGCTCGGCGGACACCAATCCTTCGAGCCGGTCGTTCAGCTCGCCGACCACCCGGGGCCCGGTGGACAGTGCACCCAGCACGGGGTGTAGGTAGGAGCGGCCAGCGGCCGTCGGGTACTCGGCGGTGAGGATGCCGGAGACGCTCTGCGCGGCATCGGTGAGAAGGTCCGCCAGCTCGGTACGGGTCAGCGGGGTGCGGTCGGTGGTCATCGCTGGGGAACCTTTCGGGGAGCAGCAGCCGGGGGCGATGCCGCTGCTGGAGGAGTTGCCGGGCCCGCTGTCGGCTGGTCTACGGCGAGTGGCGAGCGGGACCGGGCGGCCTGCACGCGGGCCTCGGTGGCGGAGTCGATTTCGACGTCCTGTCGGGGACCGGTGCGCAGGTGGGCCGAGCGATAGACCGCGTAGTCCTTCCGGCTGCCGGCGGCGACGAGGTAGATCTCGCGCTTGTGGTCCGAGGTCGGCGGGGCCGCGCGGAACTGGATGATCATCCGGTAGGCGACGGAGGGATCGACGTAGACCTTGTGGAAGCCGGCAAGACGGCCCTTCAACGGCAGGCAGTCGTTACTCCCATCAACCAGGTTCTGAAGCTCCAGCAGAGCCAAGTCACGTATATCGTCGGGAAGTTCTCGCAGGTCAGCGATGGCGTCGGGGTGCGCAGCGAAGGCGAAGCGGGCGCGGCTCACAGCAGCCTCCCCTGTACCGGACGCTGGACCGGTTCCGCCGGGGCCGTGCGGGGCGCGTCGAGGCCGGCCTTCGGCATCCCGGAGGCACCGGCCGACCGGGCGAGCGCAATGCGGGCGATGCGGGCCCGGACGACGGCGCCGTCGTGATCGCTGTACTCCGGTGGCTCGGGCAACGGACCACTGCGCTCCTCCAGCCAGGTCTGGGCGGCACCGACATCGGCGAAGGCGCCCTCGCGCATCGTGTACGTGGCGGCGTCGTGGTCCCACTCCTCGTGGAAGACCCGAACCGGTGCCTGAGAGGCGCGGGAGGCCCGGGCCAGCGTCCACGTCTCGCTCGGGTCGTAGTCCGAGGCGCAGGTGTCGAGGACCTCGTAGCGCGTGCCCGACTGCCGGATCTGCTGCTCCACCTGGACCGTGAGGCCGTCGGCGGGCTTGACGTAGTCACCACCGCCAAGAGCAATCCGCTCGGGCGGGCAGCCACGTTCTACGAGCCAGCTCTGGGCGAAGGACGCCGTGGCGTGGTAGCTCGTCTCGAACGTGAACGTGGACCGGCTGAGATCTCGTGCGACCGCGATCGTAACGAGCTGCGGCTCGCCGGGTACCCCCCACGTGACCGACCGGTCGTGGGCGAGGACGAAACTGTGGGAGCCGTTGGGCGCGGTGTGGTGCTGGGCCAGCACCGTCAGGTCACCGGCCCAGAACGTGTCCATCGCCTCCTCGGAGGCGTCGTCGGCCGGAGAGAGAGCGTCGAGGGCGAAGTCGAAGACATCGCTCACGCCGTCACCACCGTCTGCTCGGGTGCCGGGGTGGCCAGCACGCGATGGTTGGGGCGCTTCGCGCTCGTCGTACAGGCAGCGAAGGGCCCGTCGGGCGCACGCAGGTGCGCCAGCGTCTGGTCCAGGTGGTCGCGGTGCCAGGTCGACGGACCGGACAGGCCGGCCTCCGTGTCGGTGAACTGCTGCCAGGCGAGCCAGAGCGCGTGGAGCCGGGCGACGGCCTCGGGGTGTTCGTGCCACTGCGCGCACCACGGACGGCTCGTGCTGATCTCCCGGCCGTAGACCGGGAGGAAGAGGTGGTTCACCCAGTCGCTGAGGGCGGCAAGTTCGGCAGCATACGTCTCCCCGCCCAAGGCGAGAATGAACACCGAAGCGGGGCCGTCTGCCTGCCCGGGGTCCGCCGCCTCGGCTGCCGGAGCGTCGTCCGGCGGTCGGCTGGCAGCGGGTTCGGGTGCCGGTTCGGAGCCGAGGCGGTCGAGGATGACGCCGTGCTGCCTGACCTCGGCCATGGTCTTGGCGAGGGTGCTGGCGAGGTCATCAAGGTCCCCGTCGGGGACGCGGAACGGCTCGGGATCGAGGTCAGGGATGGTCGGGCTGGTGTCGGACATGGGGCCTGCTCCATCTGTGAGACGGCGACATGCCCCAGAGGATGCGGAGAAACCGCGGTTTGGCCCGGCCGGGAAAACCCGGTAGAGGCGCTACACGGTCGTGCAGCGCGGGCAACGCGGGAACGGCGGTGCCAACAACTGCACGGCCCATGCGGACTGTTGGTGAACAAAGCCGATGTCGAGCGCGGTGAGTGCCCTCCCACGGTGGGCACGCAGCGCGTGCCCACCGGCAGCTGCTCGATCGCCCCGAGGCTCTCGGCCTGGCCGGTCCGGAGCACCCTGCGGAGGTGGTCCTCGCCGTACAGGATGATGCCCGGCTCGGTCATGGTGCCGGTCATGCAGATCACGAGGTCCGCGACGAACTGACCGCCGTCCTCGGCCGCGACCCGGAGTTCGGCCGCGTTCCAGTGGCAGGAGGGCCGTCCGACCGGGGTGATCTGCCCGGGCTGCCAGACCCCGACCGACTCGGCGGAGGCCGAGGCTCGATGTCACTCTCGAAAATGAGTTGTTCGGGCAGTCGCGATGCCCCCAAGATCTGCCCATGACCACCACTATCGCCCTTCTGCCGCTGCCCTCCACCGTCCGACCGGTGCGAGTCCGGCAGCAGCCTGGCCGACTGCGAAGGCCGACGCTCGTACACTCGTGATCGCCGCCCTGGTCGCGGGCCTCCTCGCCGGCTACGGCATCGCTGTGCCCGTGGGAGCTGTGGCGACATATCTGGTGGCTCTGACAGCCCGGACGTCTCTGAAGATCGGTGTTTGTGCCGCACTGGGTGTCGCAACCGCCGACGGCCTCTATGCGCTGATCGCCGCGCTTGGAGGCTCCGCGCTCGTCCCTGCAATCGAACCGGTCATGGTTCCCCTGCGGTGGGTCTCAGCCTTGGTGCTCATCGCACTGGCGGCCCGCAGCGGCGTCACGGCGATCAGCCAGTACCGCACTCGACAGGCGACAGCCCGGACCGACGAGGTCCCCCTCACTCCCGCACGTGCCTACATGGGGCTGCTGGGGATCACAATGATGAACCCCATGACCGTGATCTACTTCGCGGCGCTCGTGCTCGGCAGCCATAGCACAGCGGCTCCAGACCGCCTGGAACAGGCCGTGTTCGTCCTCGCGGCCTTCGCAGCATCCGCCAGCTGGCAGTTGCTTCTCGCCGGTGGCGGAGCACTGCTCGGCCGCACACTGACCGGCAGTCGAGGCCGGCTCGTCACCGCTCTGGCTTCCAGTGCCCTGATCGCCGCACTCGCCGCTCGCCTTCTCACCTCAGCGCCATGACCAAGTCCCGCTGTGTGTGAACGCCGAGGAGATCGAGTGCGCCCCAGGGGATGCGGCCCGAGCGGCGGGCCATCCCCAGCAGTTCCACCGTCTGCTTGGTGAGCGGCAGCTGCGCGGCGCAGCGCGCAAGGATCCGGTCCACGGCCGTCAGCAGCTCGCGCGTGCGGGCGCGGGGCCGCCACCGCGGCCGGTATCCACGGGGCCGCTGATTCGGCATCGGCAGCGCCTCCCGACCGGTTAGGACGCCGAGACGTCCCTCCCCAGGATCCCGCGCCGGGGCCGCCCCGGGCAATAGCACCGGGCAGGATCCTGGGGCAGCGGCGCGGCGGCCCGTGTCCCCGCCGCGGCCGGGGTCGTTGTCCGGGACAGGCGTGCACCGCCCGTCCCCCGGGGAAGCACGCTGAGGGCCCAAGCCTTCCTCGCAGGGGTCCTCACACCCGGCCCAGGCGGAGCACGGCTCTCCTGCCGGGCTTCCGGAGCGGGGAACCGTCCGGGTGACAGCCAGCCTGGTCCGGCCGTGGTGGCGCGGGCTGGTGGGAAGCCAGGGGCAGGATGCGATCAGCGGCAGGTCCCGGCGACGCGTGCCCCACCCTGGGGTGAGCACCCGGATGCTCCGGCACTACGATGCCCTGGGGTTGGTGCGGCACACCACGGGCCGCAGTGTTTGGCGGAGAGCTCAGCCCACCAGCCAAAGAAACAACCTGATCAGCAGAAGCACGTTGAGCACTGTTCCGGCAATGAGCAGCGGGCTGCGTGTGCGGCGCAGGAGAAGCCGGCTGCCGCGCCAGACCCCGTAGGCTGCCAGGCCGGCTGAAGCGAGCAGGATGACGACCTGCAGGACCCTTGCCGCCCTCCAGTCCAACTGCGCTGCAATGGAGATGACGACGTAGGCCAGGAGCACCTGTGGGAACCCCAGAAGCAATACCTTCCTCACCTCGGCCGCATCTGGGGCGACGGGGGCTGGAGCGGCAGTCGGAATGGGGGGCGGAAACAGTGGTGGGGGGCCCGTGGCAGCGCCCTGGGGAGTGGTGGTGTGCGCCGGTGGGGTGGGAAGCGGACGGAGGACTCTGAGCAGCAGCTCAGCGAAGTCCGGGTCCGCCCGCAATTCGTCGGCGAGCACGGAGCCGACAATGCTCGCTGATCCCTCGCCGGGCTGCTCGTGCAGGCGGGCTAATGCGGAGGCCCCCAGAGTGCTTCTCCCAAGTCGGCCCCAGACCAGTTCGTGTACTGCTGACCTCTGCTCGGCCGAGACCGGCGCACCTCCGGTCAGCACTTGCACCGCTGCTGCGGCTAACTCCGAAGCCTGCATTCCCCGTCCTTCCCCCGCACGTTGGTGGGTACTGAGATGGTATGGGGGATTGTGTGCCGAGGAACAGGGCAGGGGCAGCGGGCGCCGAACGTCTGCGGAGAACGTCACCCGCGCCGGTCACGGCTACGGTCCGGCGATCAGCCAGAGGATCGGCGCGGAGTCGAGATCCTGGGAGTAGCGGTACACCGCGCTGATGCCGCGGCCGCGGGTCAGCTCGGGCAGCAGCTCGATGACGTACGACTCCGAGCGGGGGTCGGCGTCCGGGAGGCCGCGGGCGTACTCGGGGCCCGGGGTCCTGGCAGCTCTTCCGCGGGTCGAGCCTGATCGTCATGTAGGCACGTGGGCACGTGCAATCCGGCGAAGAGGCCTACGGGGCAAGCTCTGGGCGGCATAGTGCGGGAGTGACCGTGACACCGGACCGCCTCACCGCCGTACCCGGAGCCGCACCATAACCTGACGGTTGCCCAACAGCTTCTCGTCCAAGGTTCGTTGATACGTGTTGTGCACGCGTCTGGCCTGCTTCCGGCAGTCCGGGCACCGGCCCGGCCGACCGATGGACACCGCTTTCACCATCAGGACGGCGGAGGAGTCGCTGACGCGCTCTACTCGCACATCGATCCCGGGAAACAGCACAGTCTCAACCGTCTTGCTCTCCACGGCAGGAAACACGCTGCTGAAACGATCCCTCGTTTCCGACCCTGACCTGGGGATTCACGGAACTGCGGACAGAGCCATATTCAAGGAGCCTCATCACGGTCGGCTGACGCGGAGCCAGCACTGCAAACCCACGCCCGGTGCGCGCGTTCCCGTGGCGGGTGCTGGTCACCCGCCCGTCGTACACAAGCCCGCCCCACCACCCGCTAACAAGCACTTTATGCAACTGATCGAGTACTCTTCGCCCTGTGTTGAGGTGGGCGGGTCTTCGTGTGCCCCGGCCTGTTCTGTGCCGGCTGGTGCTGGTCACGGTGTTGGCCGGGCTGCTGCACCTGCTTGGCTGCGCCCATGGCCCGCAAACCACCGGGCTGCCGCGCACCGACTCGCTGACTGCCGTCATGCCCGGCGTCCTCCACGCGCATTCCGCCCCTCCGGACGTCGTGGACGCCACTGCGGGAGTGTGCGACCGCGGCGGCGAAGCGGGATGCACCGGGGTGGACGAGCCGGCGGCGGCAGGCCCCCGGACGGATCCGCCCGCACTCCCCACCGCCGACGACTGGCTCCTCGGGGCTGTGGGGGGCGCCTGGTGGCGACCGGCAGAGGGCCGGGCACCGTGTGGCGCCGAAGGCAGCGGGCCCCCGTCGGAGCACAGCTGTACGCGCGCCACGCTGGGAGTCTGGCGGACCTGAGCGGGCCCCGCCGCCGGTCGCGATCAGGTCGCGCGCCGAGCGGCGCCATCGCCATTCAACGGTTCAGCCTCGACATACCCCGGCCCCGCCACCCTGGTTGTGATCAGGCGCTGCGGCGGCCGGCAGGAGACCTGTGCGATGAACTCATCCCTCATGCCCTCTTTCACCCTGGCGCCCGCCCAGTTGCTGACCGGCGCCACCCGACGCGCCCACACCCCGGCCTCCCTGGTCGGTGACACCCCTGTGTTGTGGGTCGGCGAGCCCTTTACCGTCGCCGGGCGCGGATTCTGGGCCAAACTCGAAGGCCACAACCCCGGCGGCATCAAGGACCGCACCGCCCTGCACATGGTGGAACGCGCCCGCGAGCGCGGCGACCTGCAGCCCGGAGCACGGATTGTGGAATCGACCTCCGGCACCCTGGGGCTGGGCCTGGCCCTGGCGGGAATCGTCTACGGCCACCCGGTCACCGTCGTCACCGACCCCGGCATGGAACCCCTGGTGTCGGGCCTGCTCACCGCCTACGGCGTGGACGTGCAGACCGTCACGGAGCCGCACCCGGTCGGCGGCTGGCAGCAGGCCCGCCGCGACCGCGTTGCCGAACTGCTGTCGGCGTACCCGGATGCGTGGTGCCCGGACCAATACCACAACCCCGACAACGTGAGCGCCTACGCGGGCCTGGCCCGCGAACTGGTCGCCCAGCTGGGCCGGATCGACGCCCTGGTCGTCAGCGTCGGCACCGGCGGCCACTCGGCCGGCGTCGCCTCGATCCTGCGCGGCTTCTTCCCCTCCCTGAAGGTAGTGGGCGTCGACACGACAGGCTCCACCATCTTCGGCCAGCAGGCGGCACCCCGGCTGATGCGGGGGCTGGGCAGCAGCATCTACCCGCGAAACGTCGACTACACCCTGTTCGACGAGGTCCACTGGGTCGCCGCCGGCGAAGCGGTCTGGTCCGCACGCGCCCTGGCCCGCTCCCGCTACGCGAGCGGCGGATGGAGCGTGGGCGCGGTCGCCCTCGTCGCTCGCCACCTGTCCGCCACCCTGCCGGCCGAAGCCCGGATCGCCGCCGTCTTCCCCGACGGCCCGCACCGCTACGCCGGCACCGTCTTCGACGACGCCTGGTGCCAGGAGCACCAGCTGCTGGGATGCGAGCCGGCCGACGACCCGGACCAGATCGCCCACCCCGACGAGCGGACCGTCACGCGGTGGACGAAGTGCGCAACCGTCCTGGACCCGTCACCCGACGCGCGAACCGTCGGCGCGGGCACAGCGAGCATGACGGGAGCGGCCCGGTGAAGCGCTTGTGGACCTCGACGCTCAGCTTCCCGCCCGCGGTGCGGCTGTTGATGGCCAACCAGTTCGCCATCAACCTCGCCTTCTACATGCTCATGCCCTACCTCGCCGCCCACCTCGCCGGTGAACTCGGCCTGGCCGCGTGGGCGGTCGGCCTGGTTCTGGGCGTGCGCAACTTCTCCCAGCAGGGCATGTTCCTCATCGGCGGCACGATCGCCGACCGCTTCGGCTACAAGGCACCCATCATGGCCGGATGCCTGCTGCGGACCGCCGGATTCGCCCTGCTCGGCATCGTGGACAGCCTGCCCGTCCTTGTCATCGCCTCGGCGGCCACCGGATTCGCCGGCGCCCTGTTCAACCCGGCCGTACGCGCCTACCTCGCCGCCGAGGCGGGCGAACGGCGAGTAGAGGCGTTCGCGACGTTCAACGTCTACTACCAGGCCGGCATGCTGGCCGGCCCCCTCGTCGGCCTGGCGTTGCTGGCCGCCGACTTCCGCCTGGTCTGCCTGGTCGCCGCTGGCATCTTCGCCGCGCTGACCGTACTGCAGGCTCGGTCCCTGCCCGCCCGACGGCCCGCCGACAGCGCCGGACGCGAGAGCGGGGTGCTGGCACAGTGGCGGGAGGTCGTCGCCAACCGGCCGTTCCTGCTGTTCTCCCTCGCGATGATCGGCTCCTACGTGCTGGCCTTCCAGGTCTACCTCGCCCTGCCCCTGGCCGCCGAGGACGCGTTCGGGAGAGCGGGCACGAAGGCCACCAGCCTGCTGTTCGTCCTCTCCGCCGCGGTGGCCGTCGCCGGACAGCTGCGGCTGACCGGCTGGGCGAAAGCCCGCTGGAGCGGTCATCAGGCCCTCGTACGCGGCCTCGCCCTGATGGGCCTGGCGTTCACCCCGCTCGCTCTCACCTCCGCAAGCGGCAACGCCGCCCCGGGAGCGATGGCGCTGGCCGCCCTGGCCGCGGCGGTGGTCGCCCTGTCGGCCGGCAGCGCGATCGTCTACCCCTTCGAGATGGACACCGTCGTCTCCCTGTCCGGCGACCGCCTCGTCGCCACCCACTACGGTCTCTACAACACCGTCTCCGGCATCGGCATCACCCTGGGCAACCTGGCCACCGGTGCCCTGTGGGATTTCGCCCAGCGCAACCATGCGCTGTGGCTGGTGTGGACAGTACTGACCCTGACCGGCGGGGCATGCGCGAGCGCGGTCCTCGCCCTGGCGCGCACCGGACGGCTCACCACACCAGCGGCGGGACCCGCTCTCGCCTGACCTGCATACCCACCATCCGGGCGCGGGCCACCGGACCATCCTGTCGGCCCGCGCCCGACGGTTGAGGCATCTCCGCAGGTCACAGCCCTGCTATCGAGGCTGGATGTTGAGGTCTTCCAGGAGGCCACGGATGCGCCGTTGGATCTCGTCGCGAATGGGGCGTACGGCGTCGATACCCTGGCCTGCTGGGTCGTCGAGCTTCCAGTCCAGGTATGTCTTGCCGGGGCAGACGGGGCAGGTGCCGCCGCAGCCCATGGTGATCACCACGTCGGACGCTCTCACCGCTTCCGCGGTCAGCACCTTCGGCGTCTCGGCGGACATGTCGATTCCGGCCTCCGCCATCGCCTGAACGGCGGCGGGGTTCACGGCGGCGGCCGGTTCGGATCCGGCGGAGCGGACTTCGACCGGCCCTCGGAGAGGTGGGTGAGGAATGCAGCGGCCATCTGCGAGCGGCCGGCGTTGTGGACGCACACGAACAGCACGGACGGCTTGGGCTCAGACACGGGCGGAACCTTCCGGGGAGGCGGCCGGTCCGATCGTCGGTGCGGGCTGGGGGAAGAAGCGGCGGGCGGCCAGGGCGACGTAGACCAGGTCGATCAGGACCGGCACCTCGATGAGCGGGCCGACGACTCCCGCGAGGGCCTGGCCGGAAGTGGCGCCGAAGGTGGCGATGGCGACGGCGAGTTCGAAGTTGTTGCCCGCGGCGGTGAACGCCAGCGTCGTCGACTTCGGGTAGTCCAGGCCGACCGCGCGGCCGGCGGCCATGGAACCGGCCCACATCACGGCGAAGTACACCAGCAGCGGCAGCGCGATCCGGGCGACGTCCAAGGGCTTGGAGGTGATGGCGTCTGCCTGGAGGGCGAACAGTACGACGATCGTGAACAGCAGCCCGTACAGGGCGAACGGGCCGATGCGGGGGATCAGCTTCGCCTCGTACCAGGTGCGCCCCCTGGCCTTCTCGCCCAGGCGGCGGGTGAGGAACCCGGCCAGCAGCGGGACGCCGAGGAAGATGAGGACGGAGCGGGCGATCTCCCACACCGACACATCGAGCGTGGTCTGTTACTGGTGAAGAGGCAGTATTCGATCCATGCACTATTCGTGATTCGTGTAGCGACCCGCGGCAGATGCTGTCGAGCCCTCCTGCAGCGTCGTCCAGGGGCCCCGTCGCCCAGTCTCCGGTGCGCCGTAGGTCGCGGGCGAGCGCGGCGATGGATCGGCCCTCCAGGTACGGGCGTGCATGCTGTCGTTCCTCGCGGGGACGGCGGGGCGCTGCCCGCCCTTGCTGCCCTTGGCCTCGGCGGCGCGCAGCGCGTCGTAGGTCGGTTTCGCTGGCGGCCGCGTTGGAGTTCGCTGACGGCGACGAGGAGTTGCAGGCCCCGAGGCCCGGATGGCACCGGTTCCTTGGACGCCTGCGGCCCCTGTCGTCGTTGTCCGACAGGCGGCAGACCGGGTCAGGTGCGTCGAGCGAGGGAGGCGGGCGAGGGTAGTACGCCCGACCAGTCCACTATTCCTTCTTGCTAAGTACTGGTAGTCAGCGTTACTGTGTACCAGTACTCAGCAACACTGAATACCCCGGGAAGGAGGTGCCCCATGGCCAAGCTGCTGACGGAGATGCTCAAGGGCACCCTGGATGGCCTCATCCTCGCGTCCCTGTCCGGCCGGCCCGCCTACGGCTACGAGATCACTGCATGGCTGCGGGAGCAAGGTTTCCCCGACATCGCCGAAGGCACCGTCTACGCGCTGCTTCTGAGGATGGAAAAGCGCGGCCTGGTCGACGTGGAGAAGGTGCCCTCCGAGAAGGGGCCGCCGCGCAAGGTGCACTCCCTGAACGCTCAGGGGCGTGAGTACCTCGAAGAGTTCTGGAGGACGTGGCGCTTCCTCTCGGAACGACTGGAACAGCTCCGCGAAAGGGGCAACTAGCCATGTCCGGTGACGAGAAGAACGGATTCCTCATGAAGGTGATTGGGCCCAAGAAGCGCTGGCGGGCATACAAGGGACGCGTCAAGGAGCTGCCTGAGAGCCACCGCACGGCCATCAAGGCGATCGAGCGATACCTGATGCACTTCGTGCCGACCGACGGTGACAGCAACGCCGCGATGTTCGAGGACCTGGCCGACCTGTTCGAGCAGGCCGCGGCAGACGGCACACCGATCCGCAGCATCGTCGGGGACGACCCGGTGGAGTTCGCCGACGAGTTCGCCCAGAACTACTCGGAGGGTGGCTACGTTCCCGCCAGCGCCCGCAAGCAGTTGACCGAGGACATCGAGCGCGCAGCCGGCATGAAGGCCGGGACCGAAGACACCACGGCCTGATCACACCGCAGCGCCTTCTCGGGCGCCGATCGCCACACCCTCATTGCCTGTCTGCACCACGCGGCCGCGCGGTCCTCCCCCGCGGCCGCCTCCCGCCGCATAGCCGCGGCACCGTCGAGACCAACCACTGCGTGCAAGGAGATTCATGATGGGAAACGGCAACAACGGCTTCTCCACAGCAGGACTGCGCCGCCTGCGCGAGGTACTGGAAGCGCACGTGGAGTCCAAGAAGATTCCCGGACTCGTCGCCCTGGTCGGCCGGGGCGAGGAAACCCATGTCGAAGCGATCGGCACGATGCGCCACGACGGCGGCCCATTGATGCGGCGGGACACCATCTTCCGCATGGCCTCGACGACCAAGCCGGTTGCGGTCGCCGCGACGATGGTCCTGTTGGACGAGTGCCGGCTGCGGCTTGACGACCCGATAGACGCGTGGCTGCCGGAACTGGCCGGACGGCAGGTACTCAAGCGGCCCGACAGCCCGCTGGACGACACCGTTGCGGCGCGGCGTCCGATCACCGTACGGGACCTGCTCACCTCCACCTGCGGGCTCGGGCTGGACACGACGGCCATGGGCTCCCCGATGATGGGCGCCTACTTCGAGCGGGAGGTCTACGGCGAGAACGGATGGCTGCTCCCGGCGGTGGACCCGGACGAGTGGATGCGCCGCCTGGGCACTCTGCCGCTGATGTACCAGCCCGGCGAGCGGTGGCTGTACAACGTCAGCGACGACGTGCTCGGGGTCCTGGTGGCCAGGGTCACCGGCCAGCCCTTCGAGAGGTTCCTTCGCGAGCGCGTCTTCGAGCCGCTGGGGATGAAGGACACCGGGTTCCACGTGCCCGCCGACAAGATTCACCGGTTGCCTCCTTTGTATGCGCCCGACCCGGAGACCGGCGAGTTCACCGTGGAGGACCCCGCCGAAGGCGGGCACCACAGCACGCCTCCGGCGTTCGCGTCCAGCGGTGGCGGACTCGACTCGACCGCCGACGACTACCACGCCTACTTCCGGATGCTGCTCAACCACGGAACGCACGGCAGCAAGCGCATCTTGTCCCGGCCCGCCGTCGAACTGATGACCACCAACCGGCTCACCCCCGAGCAACTGTCCGCCCGAGAAGCCTGGGCGCGGAACGTCGTTCATCTGGCACACGGCACGGGGCAGCACGGCGGCTGGGGCTTCGGCATGGCCGTACGCACCCACCGCGGCGACTACGCGCCCGTCGGCCAGTTCGGCTGGGACGGCGGAGCAGGCACCACCACCTACGCCGATCCGGAAAACCAGCTGGTCGGCATCCTCCTCACCCAGACCGGCATGTCCACCCCGGACTCCGCACGGGCCATGCACGACTTCTGGACCACCCTCTACCAGGCAATCGACGACTGAAACCGCCCGCCACGTGATGGTGATGCGGTCCTGGGGAAAGTCCACATCCTCCAGCCGCAGGGGCCGGATCGACTCGCCCCGGGCCGCGTGGACGGCGGCCAGGCGACGGCCAGCCGGGCGGCTGGCGTCCCGGCGGTCGTCTGGACGTGGGTGATCTCGGCGTCGGACTCAGTCCTTTCCGCCGAGTCTCGGCGCGCTGATGGGCGGTTGTCCAGGCATCTTCGATGTGCGTGCGATGTGCATGTAATGTAGTGGAGTCAGGTATTGGAACTCCCGGAATGCCGCAGCGCTCAGAGGAAATCGAGGAGCATGAGGACCTCGTCCCGGGTGTCGTCGGGCGCGAGGCGGAGAGCCCCGGGCCAGCGACCGACTTCGCGCCATCCGAGTCGGCTGTAGAAGTCCTCCAGCCCCTCTTCTCCCCGGGCAGCGAGATGGAGCTGTTCGAGCCCCAGTTCGCCGCGGGCTACCTTCCGCAGCTCACGCATGAGGGCGGAGCCGACGCCGCGTCCGCGGAATTCTGGGTGGGTCTGAAGGTGGTTGACCGTGCCCCAGTGCCCGACGAGCCTGTAGGGGTCGCGGTTGAGGACAACCCATCCGGCAAGAAGGTCGTCGAATCTGGCGGTGATGAGTCGGCTGTGTTGCGGGTGGAGACGGCCGAGGAGCTTGTCCGTGACTGGCGCGACGTCGTTGACTTGGACGGGTGGGAAGGGGAATCCTGCGGCGCCGCCCGAGTTGGTGACCGCGATCCAGCAGTCGATCAGCTGGCGTCGGAGTTCGGGAGTGACCTCGTGGGCGCTGGTGATCTGGGCGAGGTCCGACATGCTTTCGGGCTTTGTCATGAGAAGCAGCATGTCAGCGGGGTCTGACATCGGGTACAGGTCAGGCTTTTGAGTTTCGGCGGCTGATCTCGGCTAAGTAGACGCCCCAGTTTCCGGCTGCAGCTTGCTGCCATTTGATGGCGAGTGATGTCGATGCCGAGGGTGCGGGTGAGGATCGCGGCGGGCAGTTCGGTGGTGAGCTGGAACAGGGCGGTCGAGCGGGCACTCCACCAGCCGCCTCGTCGACCGGTGGAGCTCAGCCCGGTGCCGCAGCTCCAGGAAGTCGAAGAACACATCGCATCGGCTCGGCCTGTCCGAAACGAGGGAGTCGCGTCACGGATGACCTTGGCGAAGTACGCGTCCGCGTCCGGGCGGTTCAATTGACCTCTGCGTGCCAGGCCAGAGTGCCGCCGAAGCCGGCCAGGACTCCGAGGTCCAGTCCGCCGTACTCCGAGCAGAGTGCGCCGATCAGCGGAGGGCGCGCGATGGTGGTCTCCATGTCACCGGCTCCGAGCGATCCGGTCCAGGGGAACTGCTGCCGGGGTAGCAGCGGGAGGCGGGGCGGGAGAGGGAGCTGCGGACGTTGAACGGCTGCGGGCGGCCCGAAGCCGCACGGAGGGCGGCGAAACCGTCGCCGGCGCGGCGTGAAGGGAGTCGGCGGCTTCGCGTAGGGCCCTGTCCGCCATGCCGAGCGCGTTCCCTATCACCAGTGTGGCCACTTCTCGCGCCTCCCGGGCGTCGGGCCGGTCGTGGAGGTGCTCGGTCTGTTCCAGGAAGGAGAGCTGACGGGCCACTGACCCGAGAGCGGAAGCCGCCTCGCCGACAGGGCCGACAGCGGCAGCGAAGCTGGTGATGACCCGCGCAGTGTGGGCTTCCCGGTCCTGGCTGGCAGCGCGGAGGAGGATCTCGTCGCCCAAGTCGGTCATCATTTGGCCGAGTTCGGAGATCTGCCTGGCGACGACGACGCTGTCCGGCGAGCGGTGGGGGTTGCCGGGTATTGGCAGCTTGCCGCGCTGGGCATCGAAGGCTGAGGCCGTGGCACGCAGAGCCAGGGCGTCGGAGACAGGGGTGTTGGTCACGGTGAATCCAATGAAGAGGGACGGGCAAGTGCAGGGGGAGGGTTCAGCCGTGGCCGCGAGAGGGTGGTCGCACGGCGGCCGCCCTGGGCGCAGAGCCAGGCCGGGGCACCGGCGGCGCGACCGGGCGTGGCGTGCTGCGGGCGAGAGCGGCGTGCACCTGCGCAGAGGGGGCCCGTTCGGCAAAGGGGCCGGGGGCGTCGGAGCGGGACGGCCGTTCGCGGCCTGCCAGCGAGTGCGCACTTCGTCGAGCGGACCGAGCGCGTGCAGGGCGTGATTGATGAGCCGCCCGGGGGCCAGAGCCTCATCCTCCGCCAGAGCCCGGATGGCACGCGCGGAGGCTGCCGCGGTGCGGGTGACGGAGGAGCGCACCACCTGCTCGCCCAGCCATTCGGCACTGCCAGGACCCACACCGTCACAAATGGCGGCGAGCCGGTCGCTGGACAGCGTGCCGTCGGCCAGCAGGCCGCGTCGCTGGGCCTCCCAGAGCAGGGTGATCCGATCGATGGGCTCGCCCCGGTGATGCAGTGCGCCGAGACACCGATAGACCTCCCCGCGGGCGGGGTCGGCGAAGTCGGCCGGCCGCAGCCAGCCCACCACCTCGTCCATGTTCCTCGGCCGCTCGGCCAGGACGCCGAGAAGGAGCTGCTCCTCCTCGGCGCCCTTTGCCCAACCGGGTGGCGGGGCGGCGGCCGGACTGGGGGCCGACGGGGTGCCAGGGGCGACCGGGCGTGGTTCGGTGCCCCACCGTCGTGCGAGTTCGGTGAGCACATCGCGTAGCACGTCCGCGTAGCGCAGTGCTCCCTCGACCTCTCCTTGCAGGGCGTCCGCGCGGGCAGCCTGATGCAGGCGGATCGCGTGCGCGGTGACGCTGCGGTGGATCGCGCCCTCCAGCACCATGCGCCCGTACACGGGAGCATGCCCGGGGCGCGGACACGCGGAGATCAGGGTGTGAGCGTGCGACGCGGTCAACCCTCGGACGTGCCGTCCCGCCTCCGCCACCGTGTCGGTCACCCACGACAGCGGTACGGAGGTCTCGGCCGCCGATGCCGGGTGGCGGTCGGCGTGGAGCTTGCGCATCGCCGTGAACAAGGCTTGGTGCACGGGGCGGTGGAAATGCTCCGGGGCGAGCCAGCCGAGTTGTCGAAGCTGCCCGGGGTCGAGCAGGACCGCGCCGAGCACCGCCTGCTCGGCTTCCAGCAGCGGGCTCATCGCCGCCTCCTGCCAGGGGGAGCCGGAGGCTGGTCCTGCTGGAGGCGGAGACCGGCGACCGCCTGGTCGGCCGCCGCCATCGCGGTGGCGAAGCGGTTCAGCTGGCCGGTGAACACTGGGTCCGTGATGGCGATGGAGCCGGACTTGGCGACCAGCCACCACCGGCCGTCGCGGCGCACGGCCGGTGACTGCGCGAGGTGCTCGGAGCGCGCCGGGGACGGGAGGGCAGTCATGCCGCCTGCCCGAAGTCGTCACGGGTCTTGGCCTGGGCCCGCTCGGTGATGGCCTTCGTCGCGCGGACCGAGGCCGGACCGATCACCTTGGCGGAGCGCTCCTTGTACCAGGGCTTCAGATTGAGCATGGCAACCCGGATGCCGGTGGCCAGGAGCAGCGCCATGCCCTTGGGGAGGGCACGGATCACATCGGGCGGCAGAATCCGCTCGGTACGCATGCTCACCGTCGTGGACTTGCCGCCCCCGCTCATCGACACCGAGGTGGTCTGGACCTCGTGGTCACCGGCCTGCCTGCTGATGCGGTCGGCGAAGTCGGCGTCATCGACACCGGAACCGACGATCTTGATGGTGGCGGCGGACCAGAGCGCGTCCATCCCGGCATCGCCCCAGCACCGCTGCCCCTGACGGTAGGACTGCAGGATCGTCATCGGGATCACGCCCCGGGAGCCCAAGTGGCTGTAGAGGTCCGGGAGATCGGAGATCCGGCAGACGTTGGCGGCCTCGTCGAGCACGCACAGGGCGGGCGGGTCGAGCCGTCCGCCGGAGCGCTCGGCGACGATCACCGCGGCGCGCATCACGGCGTCGGCCGCAGCGGCGATGATCGCGCTCGCGCTGCCGCCGCCGTCCTTGCTGAGCAGGTACAGCGTGTCGCAGGAGGAGGCGAAGCGAGCGGGCTTGAACTCGGGAAGGTCCGGGCTGGGGGTGACCCAGGCAACGACCTCCGGGTCGAGCAGGCAGCTCGCGTACTGCCGCGCGGTCTCGAAGATGCCGTCGCGGGTCTCGGTCGCGCCGGAGACGGTTCCCTGGAGCTGGGCGGCGACCGCTTCGTGGCCGGCCTCGGTGAGCAGGTCCACCGGGGTGCGGTCCGCGGGCGAGGCGAGCCAGGCCGAGACGTCGGTGATCGGCCGCCGGTGGCTGGCAGCAGCCAGGAACAACGCGCCCAACGTGTTGGACGCGGCGGTGGACCAGAAGTCGGTGCCGTTCGACTCGTCCACGCTCGCCGTGGCGAAGTGCCCGGCCAGCCGCTTTGCCCCGGCCAGGTCGCGGGCGTCGGCCAGGATGTCCCACCACATCTCGCGCGGGTGGTGGGCGATCTGCTGGGGGTCGAGGGTCCAGATCGTGCCGACCTCGGCGCGAGCGTCCACCGTCACGGTGAAGGCATCGTTCGCCGCCTTGTTCGAGGTCAGCAGGACCGGGCCGGGCGCCGCGAGAATCGCGGGGATGGCCAGTGCGGAGGTCTTACCGCTACGCGGAGCCATGATCGCGACGATCACGTCCTCCCAGGAGGCGCGGACCTTGGCCCGCCCCCGGGAGAGGGTGCCGAGCAGGACGCCGCGGTCAGCGGCAGCAACCTCTTTGCACTCCCGGCCGCGGAGGGACGGCCGCAGGCTCCTGGCCTTGGCGGTGATCTGCTTGTCCAGCAGCGGGGCGAGGTCGGACTTCCCGGCGAGGCCGTTCTGCGCGCCGCCGCGCAGCCGCATCCACAGCACCAGGCCGAGGACGGTGAGGCAGACGGACAGCAGGCCGGGGACGATCCGCGCGCCGACCAGCAGGGCTGTCGGGCCCAGGTGCGGCCACAGCGCCTCGGGGCGAAGCAGCGCGTCGGTGGCCCCAAACGGGGCCCAAGGCCCGCTGCCGAGCGCAGAGTTGATGATGTTGCCGGTGAGCCAGGCAAGCGAACCGAAGGCGAGCGCGAGGCCGAGGATGCCGAAGAGGAGGTAGAGGAGCGCGTCCGACCCTGTGGTGGTCGAGGGCGCGCTGGTACGCGGTGCGGGCATGGTGGTGGGTCCTGAGAAAGTGAGCGCAGGCGGAGGACGGGGGCGGGGAGCGCGGCGCTCTTCTGCTGGACATCGAGGCGCCTCCTCTCCAGGAAGGGAGTGGGCAGTCGGGGGGCTATCGGGTGCGGGAGAACGCGATGCGTGGGTCTACCGGCCGGGTCGCCGCAGCAGAGGTGGCGGGCGCGGGAGCTGGCGCCGTGCCCGGGAGGTCGGCACGGGCCGGGCTGACGGCGAGTGCGGCGGTGCTGATGGGGGATGTGCGGGTGGTGAAGCCCTGGTCTCGCCCGTGGCTCGAGGCCGTTGCGGGTGCAGGTCGGCGGCGCGCTGCTACGTCCTGGGCGAGGGCGGGCTGGACCGCGATCTGGAGATCGGATCGGTGCATCAACAGCGTGGCATTGGCGACCTTCCCCAGGGCCTCGCTGCGGTCGATGGTGATGGGCAGCATGTAGATGTCCAGGGTCGGGTCATGCCGCCAGCCGTGTTCTTCCAGGATGAGTCGACCGCCGAGCGCGGAGGTGCGGTCATCGGTGGCTGCGACGATGCCGAGCTGCGGATGCTCGGCGAACGCGACGTCGGGTTCTATGCGCGTGGGCCGGTCACGGGCAGGAGCCGCTTCGGGGGCCAGTGAGGGGTCGAACGCGGTATCCACGTCGACCTGGTAGCCGGCCTTGCGCAGCAGCGCGACGGCCCGGGAGACGCGCCCCTGTCCATCACGCTGTTGATCGGCCAGTGCGAAGAGCGTCGGGTGGTCGGGGACGGGGTGGAAGCCGAATCCCTTCAGCATCCATGCGCTGGCTGCGAGGTGCTTGGGGTTCACGGCGACGATGCCGTAGTCGGGGTGGCGGCCGACTGCGACATTGGGAAGCGAATCGTGATCGGGGGTGGGCATGGCTGATCCATCCGGTGCTGGCTCGGAGACAGGGGCGGTCGAGGGCCGGGATGGTTCTGCTGGTGCGGGACATGAGGTTCTCCGAGGCGGGAGGCGGTCAGCGACCGGGGACGAAGGCAGCGAAGAGGCGTGCGGCCGAAGCTCCTGGCAGGCGTGCTGGGACCGTGCGCTGTCCGGCCGCGGTGAGATGAGGATCCAGGGATCGGCCGGTTTGGCCGCGCCGCAATTCGGTGCTACGAGCGTCAGCGGGAACGGCCTGGGGCCATCGGGGTCGGCGTCGGGGTGCAGAGGGCGAAGCGGGTAGGGCCCCGCGGTTGTCGGCCGCGGACCCGTTGGCGGGCCGAGCGGCACGTGGCCGCTCTACTGGTGGTGCGCCGTTTGACCCAGGCCTGGCAGCAGGCTTGGTGGTGGCTGTCTGTGGTGCGGGTTTGGCGGGTTCGGCTGCGGGGTGTGGGGTGCTGGTCTTACGGTTTAAGTGGTGATGTGACGGAGTGTCGGATCGGGGTGGGTGTGGTGGATATTCCGCTGGTGGAAGCGGTGACGGCGATGCGGGACGAGTTGATCGCGGCGGCGGTGGGCGGGAGCCATCCGGATGTGGTGTTCGCGGTGGGGCCGGTGAATATGGAGTTCGAGGTCGAGTTGCGGGCGGATGCGAAGGCGAAGGCCGGGTTCAGGCTGTGGGCTGTGGGTGCGGAGACCGAGGCCGGGGTGTCACGTGGCCGTACGCACCGGGTGGCATTCACGTTGACGCCCAGGAATGTGCACGGCGGTGACCTGCTGGTGGGCGGTGCGCCCGGTCGGCCGGTAGGTCCTGGGGACACGTCGGGGCGTATCGCTGACTGAGCGGGAAGGGCGCCGCCGGGTAGCGCCGTCCCCGGTCGGGGCGGGTGATTGTCGGTAGGGCTTGGGGGTCGGGTGGAGCGGGCGCGTCTGGTGGGGGTGTCCCGATCGGGGTATCCGGGTTCGGGGTATGCGGTGGGCGGGCGGCTGGTGCTGACCTCCGCGCATGTTGCGGCCCGCAGTGGTGAGCGGGTTGAGGTGTTCCGCCCCGGCGGGGACAGCGCGCTGGGCGGGGTGGTGGTGTGGTGCGGGACGCCGGGCGGGCGTGATGACGCCGCGCTGGTCCTTGTCGACGACGACCCGCACTGGCGGGCGCCGGTGGGCGCGGTGCGCTGGGGCCGCATGGTGACGGACCGGCCCGGCACGGGATGCGAGACCTGGGGCGTGCCGGATGTGGCCCAGCGCTCGGGGGACGATCCGGCGGCCGGTCGGGCGGTGGAGGCCACCCAATTGGAGGGGCGGGTGAATCCGGGCAGCGGATTCGCCGGGAACCAGTATGTGATGGACCTGCTCCAGCACCCTCCGCAGTGGTCGCTTCCCGGTACCTCGCCGTGGGGCGGCCTGTCGGGGGCCGCGATGTTCTGCGATCGTCTGCTGGCCGGTGTGGTGGCCTCCGACCGTGCGCACTCCGCCCACGGGCAGCTGAACGTCGTGCCCGCGTACGTCCTCCACCACGACCCCGCGTTCCGCGCCGCGCTGGCCGAACATGGCGCCGCCCCGGCCGGTCTGGAGGGCGTGGAGTTCCAGGACCTGGCCGACCCTGCGGTCACCGCACCGCCGGGCGGGCTCAGGTCACCGGCGGCCCTGCTGCAGTCCGGGCGGCAGACGGTCCCCTTCCACGGCCGCGAGGATCTGCTGGAACGCCTGCAGGCGTGGTGCGTGTCGGGCGGGTTCGGGGCCTGGCTGCTGCACGGGGCCGGCGGGCAGGGCAAGACCCGTCTCGCCCACCACCTCGCCCAGCTGCTGGCGACCGACCGGTGGGCCGTCCTGTGGCCGAGGGCCGACGCCACCGCCGCCGAACTGCGAGAAGTGCGGCACGCCTCCAAGCCCCTGCTGATTTTGCTCGACTACGCAGAGAACCGTACCGCGCAGCTCACCGCACTGACCGAGGCCGCCGCCGACCATCCGGGCACCACCGCACTGAAGATCCTGCTGCTGGCCCGCACCGACGGCGACTGGTGGACCAGGGCAAAGACCGCCACCAGCCTTGCCCAGGACTACCTCGACACCGCCCCCGCCTACCTGCTGCCCCCGCTGGAAGCAGACCCGGCCCACCGGCCCGAGTCCTACCGGGTCGCCGCCCGCGCCCTGGCCGCGGCTCTGCCCGATGTCCACGGCCTGGCCGAGTACGACTGGCAGGCAGCAGCAGCCACGCTGCCCCTGCCACGGCTGGAGCAGGACGGGTACGGCAACGCCCTGACCCTCCACATGACCGCCCTGGCCGATCTCCTCGACACCACCACGCCCGTATCGGCCGGCCCAGGCGCGGGCGGTGCGGCGGGTCAGGAGGCATGGGAAGTGGAGGACCGGCTGCTGGGCCACGAACACCGCTACTGGCACCGTAGCGCTATCGCCCGCGGTCTCACACCTCATCTGTCCCTGGGCACGCTGGAAGGGGCGCTGGCCGCCGCTCACCTGACCGGCGCACCGGACCGCCGCCAGGCCGACGACACCTGGCGCCGCCTGCCGTCCCTGGCCGACCAGACCCGTGACCGCCGCGACGCGGTCACCGCCTGGATCGGCGATCTCTACCCGGCCACCGCCCCGGACCGGCCGTGGGGAGCGCTGCAGCCCGACCGCCTCGCCGAACGTCACATCGGGCGCGTCCTGGACACCGACCCCGACCTCGCCGACCATCTCCTGGACGGCGCCGACGACGCCCAGAAGGAACAGCTGCTGACGGTCTACAGCCGCGCCGCCGCCCACCGGGTTTTCGGCCACCGGCTCGACACTCGCCTGACCGACCTGTGCCTACGCCACCACCCCCGGCTTACCGACCAGATCATCACCACAGCCGTCAAGAGCGGCCACCCCGCCCCTCTCATCGCCGCCCTCGACACCCTCACCACCGACCTCACCACCACCCCCGACGACCTTGACGGACTCCGCGCTCGGTTCCCCCGCTCCAGCCGGCGCCTCGCCGGCACCGCCGTCCGCCTCGCCCGGACCATCGCCGGCCGCCATCGGGAGCTCGCGCAGGCGGACCCTGGCACCTACCTGCCCAACTTCGCCATGGCCATCAACGACCTCTCCGTCCGGTTGAGAGAGGCGGGGCGGTGGGAGGAAGCCCTGGCCGCGGTCCAGGAAGCCGTCGGCCACTACCGCACGCTCACGCAGGCGAACCCGGACACCTACCTGCCCAACCTCGCTACCTCCGTCAACAACCTCTCCAGCCTGTTGGGTGAGGTGGGCCGGCGGGATGAAGCCTTGGCCGCGATTCAGGAAGCCATCCGCATCAGCCGGGCGCTCGCCGAGGCGGACTCGGACGCCTACCTGCCCGACCTCGCCATGTCCCTCAGTAATCTCTCCTTGCGGTTGGGTGAGGCGGGGAGGCGGGATGAAGCCCTGGCCGCGGTCCAGGAAGCCGCCGGCCACTACCACGTGCTGGCGCAGGCGAAACCGGCCCACCTGCCTAGGTTCGCCATGTCCCTCAACACCCTCTCGGTCCGGTTGGGTGAGGTGGGGAGGCGGGAGGAAGCCTTGGCCGTGATTCAGGAAGCCATCCGCATCAGCCGGGCGCTCGCCGAGGCGGACTCGGATGCCTACCTGCCTGACCTCGCAATGTCCCTCAACACCCTGTCCAACCGGTTGGATGAGGTGGGCCGGCGGGAGGAAGCCCTGGCCGCGGTCCAGGAAGCCGCCAGCCACTACCGCACGCTCGCCGAGGCGAACCCGGACGCCTACCTGCCCAACCTCGCCACCTCCCTCAACACTCTGTCCAACGGGTTGGGTGAGGTGGGGCGGTGGGAGGAAGCCTTGGCTGTGATTCAGGAAGCCATCCGCATTCGCCGGGAGCTCGCCGAGGCGAATCCGGACGCCTATCTGCCCAACCTCGCCATGTACCTCAACAACCTCGCCGTCCGATTGGGGAAAGTGGGGCAACAGGAGGAAGCCCTGGCCGCGGTCCAGGAAGCTGTCAGCCACTACCGCACGCTCGCCGAGGCGAATCCGGACGCACACTTCCCCGACCTCGCCATTTCCCTCAATACCCTGTCCAACGGGTTGGGTGAGGTGGGGCGGTGGGAGGAAGCCTTGGCTGTGATTCAGGAAGCCATCCGCATTCGCCGGGAGCTCGCCGAGGCGAATCCGGACGCCTATCTGCCCAACCTGGCCACCTCCCTCAACACCCTCTCGGTCCGGTTGGGTGAGGTGGGACGGCGGGATGAAGCCTTGGCCGCGATCCAGGAAGCCATCCGGATCCGCCGCAGGCTCGCCGAGGCATACCCTAAGCGGTTCCAGTCCGACTTGAAGCAGTCCCTGGAGGTCGCAACCTGGCTCGAAGCCCTTCCGCAGTAGTTCCCAATCGGTAGCAGAGCCTGGCTGAACAGGAGAGGTGTCCAGCCGATTGCTGACCGTGTACGCCACCGGCCGTTGCTCATTGGTAGAAGCAGGCCGAAGACCACTACTTGTCCGACATGTTCCGGGGCTTGACGCCGCCTGCACGGCCATAGTCCCTTCGAAGCCCCGCCTGTCAATTTCTACTGGGCGACCGTAGGCAGCCGCCAGTTCGGCGGGCACGGACGAACCTGGGTCCGCCCGCGTACCGTTATGGACGCTTCACCCGTGAGTTGGGTTTCGAGCGCCCTTCGGAAAGGGTGAACCCACGGCCTTTGTCATACGGGCGTCCGTGTCGAACAGCTCGCGCTCGGCCGGGTGCAGGATGTGCTGTGTGATGAAGCTGCGGCCCGCGACTTTCCACAGGCCCCTGCCCTTGGTCAGGGCGGACACGGCCTGGGTTTCGACTCCGGTCAGGCCGAGCAGCGAAGCGGCGGCGGTGAGCTGGTCGGGCTCCTGGCGGTAGATGATGCGGGTGGAGCAGTCGGCCAGGAGGCCCTCGGCCAGTACCCGGCCGCGCGAGCCGGCGTCGCCCGCCGAAAGCAGGTCCGACAGCCGGTGGATGATCATCAGGTTCGCGATGCCGAGGCCGCGGGAGAGTTTCCACTGGCTCTGCATCCGTTCCAGCAGGCCGGCGTGCCGCATCAGCCGCCACGCCTCGTCGTAGATCACCCAGCGTCGGCCGCCGTCGGGGTCGGCGAGGGCGGACTCCATCCACGCGCTTGCGCAGGTCATCGCGAGGACCAGAGCGGTGTCGTCGCCACCGCCGCCGAGGCGGGAGAGGTCGATGGACAGCATCGGCGTGGTCGGGTCGAATTCCACGGTGCTCGGGGCGTCGAACATGCCGCTCAAGTCGCCGTGCACCAGCCGGCGCAGGGCGTGCGCGAGGTCCTGAGCGGCCGGCCCCAGGTGTCCGGTCTGGTTGCCGAGGGCTCGGTCGAGGCGTTCGGGTGAGCCGAGGGCGTGCGCGATGTCGCCGAGCAGCGGCACCGTGCCGCTGGCGGCTGCCTCGGTGACGACCAGGTCGAGGGCGAGGTCCAGGGCGGTGTGCTCCATCGGCTGGAGATCGCGCTTGAGCACGGTGCGAGCCAGGCCGGCCAGGAGCAGCAGGCGGCGCTTTCGGACTTCGGTCGCCCAGTCGTCATCGCTGATGGAGGCGGGCCGGGCCGGGGCGTCCAAGGGGTTCAACCTGCCCGGCAGCCCCGGCCCCAGCGCGATGGTGTGGCCACCGAGTGCCTGGGCCACGCCCGTCCATTCGCCCTTGGGATCAGACGGGACGTAGATCCGGTAGCCGTGGGCGATCGACCTGGTGGCGATGGACTTCGCCAACGCCGACTTCCCCATGCCGATAATCCCGGCGAGGACCGCGTTCGGGTTCGTGAAGCCTTCGACCCGCCCGTACAGCGAGAACGGGTCGAAGCAGAACGCGGCCTCTGCATGCACGTCCCTGCCGATGAAGACCCCTTCGGCGCCCAGGCCCCCTTCCGCCACGAAGGGGTAGGCGCCGGAGGCCGTGGCGGTGGTCATCCGGTGGGCAGGCAGGTTGAGCGTGCCGCCCCGGGCCGAGGAGGGGCCGGGGCGTCCGGACGGCGGGTATGTCGGCCGCAGCTCCGGATCGAAGGCTCCCTCGGTACGGCGCTTGGGCGGTGTGACGGCGAGGCGGGCCTTGCGGCGGGCCTCGGCGAAACCGGCGCGGGCGGCCCTCCGCCCGGTGCGCGGTGCCTTGCGGGGGACGAACAGGGGGGAGGCACTGGCGCGGGTGCGGGGCATGAACGTTTCTCCAGAACGGAAGGCGGTCAGCGGCGGACGTGGCCGGTGAACGGTGCGTGCAGGTCGGCCGGGGTGGTGCGGCGGCGCACCAGGTGGGCGGTGCGCTGATGGCGCTGGCAGATGGTCAGCTCCGGCGCCCCTTCGGGCAGGCCGGCCTTGCATGCCTCGCGATCCGGGACTTCGCCGGCGGCCGGCCGGGGTGCCGCGTGGTATGCGGCGTGGAGGTGGTCGGCGGCCTGCCAGATTCGGGTGCGGGCGGCGCGGAGCGGGTCGCCTTCGGCCGGGACGAGCTGCCCGACACGAACGGCATGGGCGTCGAGCAGCCCGTGCAGCGAGACGAGGTGGGAGTGCAGAGCGTCCAGCTCAGCGCGAGTGGTGACGAGAGGGCCGGTCGGAAGGTTGAGCGCGCGATGGAAGTCGAGCGCGGCGGTAGCGAAGGGCACGAAGTCCTCCGCGGTCGGGCTGGTGGTGCAGGACATGAGGAGGTTCTCTCAGAGGGAGGGACGGCCGGGATCAAGCGGCGAGAGCGAGCGGCATGGCGGCGGCGGTGAACGCTTCGGCCTGCTGCCAGGTGAGCGGCCGGAGGTCGAGCTGGGCGCCGACTGCGGCGGTCTCCACGACTGCGCAGGCGGAACGGAGTGCTTCCTCGGAATCGGCCGAGACGGTCAGCAGGCCGGTCAGGGCGACATCCGCATGGCCCGCGATGAGCTGACGTTCCCGCGACTTGATGTCCTGGTACTCGATCGAGTCCGCTTCGGAGTCGACCTGGCCGCGCCGGGCCCGTTCGGCGGCATCGGCGATCACGCTGGCCTTCTTGCGTTGGACGTCACGCAGGGCGGCGTCCAGCCCCTTCGGCTCGTAGGAGAGTGACAGCGTCCGCCGGACCCCACCGGTGAACAGGAGCTGATGCAGAAAGCCCGCGCTGGTCTCGGTCCTGGGCCAGTTCTCCACCCAGTACGTGGCGTGGACGGCCGTATCGGTCGTGATGTGGTCCGACTTCTCGACGACCACAACGGGGCCGGCAGCGGCGGGCTCGGCCTCGGGACGACCGACGGTGGACCAACGGTCCAGCGCCGCGGAGGACTTCGGGTCGTACGCCGTCCGCACGACAGCCGCGATCTCACGGGCGCTGAGCCACCCGGTGGGGTGGAGACCGGCAGTCCGAGCGGCCTGATCGAACGTGGAGGTCAGCTGCCCCAGCACGCTGAACGCCCCGGTCAGACCGCCTCCGGCCTGGTTGATCAGCCGTCGAGCCGCCTTGATGTCCAGCGACACCGCCACGTACGCCTCGTGCGGCGCTGCGGCCGGGCCAGCGCTCTGGACCAGCTCGCTGTAGACCGCGCCGGCCACGGGAGCATGAGGCCGGCCGTGCTCCTCCCAATACCGACGCAGGGCGTCGCCGGAGTCCGGGACAGTGCGCTCGATCACCTGGATGCGGGCAACCTGCCCGGTCCGGGCGAGCGCGGCCAGCGCGCGTCCCCAGCCGCCCACGTTCGCCTGCTGGGTGCCCGGGTCGAGCAGTGCGAAGGCGCGGGAAGAGACCTTGACCACGGCGGTCAGCGTGCCGGCATGGGGGTCGTGAACCGCACCGTATCGGCGGTCGGGAGCGGTGACCACGCGCAGGCTGGCCGCGGTGCCGGGCAGGTGGAGGAGCCCTTCGCGAGACGGTCGGCGGGAGGGCCGGGTGAGCCAGACGAGCTGCCCTCGCATCCGGCGCAGGACGTACCGGGTGACGATCGGAACCCAGTCGGCCAGGGCGCGGCCGCGGTGGCGAACGAAGACGAGGAGGGCGATGGCGGCCCACAGGGGGATGAGTTCGAGAGCGCCGACCACGCCGCGGGTGAGGACCACGGCGAGCAGAAGAAGGCCGGTCAGGCTCGCGACGATCAGTTGCGGGGCGGTCAGGCCGAGCAGGATGCCGCGCCTGCTGCGGTGGGGGAACTTCACGGTGGCCGTGGTGGCTTCGGCTTGGTGTTTGCCGGACATGAGGGTTCCAGACGGTGGGAGCGGGCGGAGGGCGGGGCGCGCGGCACTCTTCTGGAGGCCATGGCGAGGCTCCTCTGGTGGTCGGTCGGTCGCGAGAGGGGGGGCGGGCTGGGTGTGCAGCCCGCCCCCGAATGTGATCGGTCAGGTGCCCGAAGGCGGCGGTGAGGCCGGATCGCCGGTGCCCACGTAGGTCACGCTGGCGCCCGGAGCCGACGCGCCAGCGACGCTGACGGGTACTCCGGCAGGCCCTGCTTCGTCTTCGTGGGGGCGCGTGATGAGCGGTGGGATGCCGGGTCGCTGAATCAGGGACCGGCCCTTGTCGCCCGACGCGTTCGGATCCTCGCCGTACCGGAACCGGGTCTGCTGCCTGGGCGGACCGGCGTCGATGCCCTCCTTGCTGAGGTTGCCGCCGGAGGGGTTGATGCCGGAGGCGACGCCATCGGCACCGGCGCCGGGAACCTGATTCGGCCCCTGCGGGGCGGGGGTGCCGGTGCCGGCCTGCATCGCCAGGCTGCCCGCGGTCTTCGCGGCCCCCGCAGCGACCGCCATGCCGGCGACACCGGTGCGGTGCAGATCGTCGTGACCGCCACCGTCGCTGGCCCAGTGCACGAACTTGTACGTGGCATACGGGCACAGCAGCACCAGCACCATCACGACGATTCCGGCCAGCGCGTCGGACAGTGCGGCCATGCCGTCGTGGGCATCCGACTTGCCCATCGCCGAGACGCCAATGAGGAACACCACGGTCATCAGGAGTTTCGAGACGACCAGGGTGGCGGTGGCCTCGATCCAGCCACGCCGCCATCGCTTGGCGACCTCCCAGCCGCCCCCGGCGCCGGCGAAGACGGCGAGCGCGACCAGGACCAGGACGCCGACCTTGCGGGCAACCATCACGCCCCAGTACAGGAACGCGCCGATCGCGCAGCCGAGTGCGACCAGGCTGGGGACGCCCCAGCCGAGGCCGTACATCGCCCCCAGTTCGTTGACCTTGATCACGCGGCGGATCGCGTCGTCGACCGAGGTGTTGGCCGCCTGGAGAAGGCCGTTCGACAAGGCGTCGACCACGGTGACGGCGACGGTGGTGAAGGCGATGGCGCTGAAGCTGAACAGGACGCCGGTCATGGTGCCGATCGCGGCCTGCGCCAAGGCGCGTTCGTCTCGCCGCCAGGCCGCGAACATCAACTGGAGGCAGAACGTGCCGACGGTCAGCGCGAGCCCGATAGGCAGCAGCAGTTCATAGTTGTCCCGGAACCACCCGGCGTGGAGGTCGATGGCGGTCGTCTCGTTGACGGCCGTGGCGGCGAGGTCCGCCGCACTGGCGGCCAGTTCACCCGCCGATTTCGCGATCCATGCCCCGATGCCGTCGGTGACGGCTCCTGCGGGGTTGGCGGCGAAGTCGACGGCGCCGCACACCTTGTCCATCAGCGGCAAGTCGCAGACTGCCATGGTGGCACCTCCTTCCTTGAACGGGTCAGGGCGCGACGGACGGCATGACGCCGACCAAGGCGCAGGGCTGGTGGGGACGGCACTGGACCGCGAGGGTGGTGGTACGGCTCTCCGCACCGCCGGCGTGACAGCCCTTCCAGGCGATCGACTGCTTGCCGGAGACTGTGACGGCGTAGATGTACGCCTGGGTGATCGCCCCGGGATCGGACTGAAGAGCACGGGTGAAGGAGTCCGGGAAGTGCCCCTCGTGCACCTTGGCGGTGGCGAACTGGCGGTTGGCGGCCATCTCCTTCCACAGCACGGCCGAGGGGACGACCTTGTCGACCGACCCCAGATCGGCGTACTTGTCCTCGGTGGTCAGCCACGCGCGCAGAGCGGTCCGCAGCTCCGTCCGCGAGTACGCGCGGGTGTCGTAGGACCACAGCGCTGCCGCGGCGGCCTCCCCGAACACGATCGGGTCGTGGGTCCTCGGAGGAACCGCGAGGGCTCGAGGGCGAGTGCGTGGTGCGGACGAGGCGGTCGAGGAGGCTGCAGGCGAACTCGCTTGGACAGCAGGGGCTTTGGAAGGGCTCCTGCCATCGCGGGTGAGGTACGCGGCCAGGCCGGCGAGGGCGACAAGCACCACCAGGACAGCGGTGCCGAGCAGCACCCGGCGGCGCACGTGAGATGCGCCGCCGGGGTTCGTCGGGCGGGAAGACATCAGTGAACCTGCGCTCCCAGCCCGCTGAAGAACGCCACCACACCGTTCGCGGCACCCAACAACAGCGCCGCGCCGGCGCTCACCAGCACGCCCTTCTTGCCGTTGGCCTCGGCTTGGTGTCCGCCCGAGTGGTGCCCCCAGGCCCACACGCCCGCGCTGACAGCGAGCGAGCCGACCGCGGCGATGATGCCGTAGAGGTTGATGGAGCCCATCACCTGCTTGAGGACGGACAGGCCGGGCAGCCCGCCCTCGTTCGGCTTGATCCCAGGGTCGTAGGCGAGCTGGATGACCTGGTCGGCGAGATACATGACGAACTCCAGTGCGAATTAGTGCACGACAAAGCCCACGAGGGTGAAGCGGCCGTGCGAGAGAGGGGGAGGGGGAGAAGTGCCGGTCAGACGACTCGGCGGGCCGCGAGAATCTGCGGCTTCCAGGACGCGAGGGTCGCGATGCGGACCACATCGCCGGTGTGCGGGGCGTGGACGACCAGACCCCGGCCGATGACCATGCCCACGTGTTCCGGACGGGACGCGGCGCCCTCGGTGAACACCAGGTCGCCCGGCTCCAGCGAACCGACCGAGACCGGCTTGCCTTCCTTGACCTGCGTGTACGTCGTCCGAGACAGGGCGACCCCGGCGGCCTTGTACGACTGCTGCGTCAGGGACGAGCAGTCACATCGACGCATCGGCACCTTGCTGTGCGGAGCAGTGCAGGTCCCGCCCCACTGATACGGAGTGCCGAGCTGGCCGAGTGCCCACCGGATCGCCGTCCGGACCTTCGGCGGAGCAGCGGCGGGGATCTTGTACCCGGCCGGCACCGTGCCGGGTGGAATGGTGCCGAAGCCGGTCCCGTCCCCATCGGCCGCACAGCTGCCCGCGGTACCGGGCGAACGGCTGACGGTGTCGGCGCGGGTCGGGCCGGATGGCGACGGGCTCAACGATGTGTCACCGGCCTTTGCTGGCACGGGCTCGATGGCCTTCAGCAGCGCGGCGGCCAGGGGCTCCCACTTGGCGTACGCCTCTGGGAAGCCCGACCGCTGCACCGCTTGAGCGGCCTGCGCGATGGACAGGGACTGCCAGCCCGAGACCTTCTGCAGCCCCTCGTAGAACGTGGTCGAGGTATGTATCGGGTCGAGGATCTCGTTCGCCGTGCCCCAGCCCTGCGACGGACGCTGCTGGAACAGACCCAGCGAATCACGGTCGCCGTACGTCAAGTTCCGCAGGCCACTCTCCTGCAGGGCGGTCGCCAGGGCCACGACCTGCCCCCGGGCCGGAATGTTCATCGCGACGCCGGTGGCCTGGATCGTCTTGGCGTTGGGGACCTGCTCGGTCGGATCGTCCAGCGTCGGCACGTGGACCGAGTTCTTGTCGCTGCCGTCCAGGATGGCCTTCACCTGAGTGGCGACGGCTGCCGTACTCACCGGCTGTGCGCTGCTGGTGGAGCAGGAGGCTGAAGCGGTCTCGGCGCCAAAGGCAATGACGGGAACAGCAAGCAGCAGCGGACCGGTTGCGCAGAGGCCGACCACGGCTCCGGTCGTCTTCTTCATCGCCGCCGCCGTTCACCGCGGCGGCGGCGCCAGCCGGGTGCCGACGGTGGGCCGGGGCGAGGGGGTATTACGGCATGCTGCATCGCAGCGGCTCCTCGGTATTCGCAGGAGACGCGGTGCCGACGTCTCGTGCAAAGCCGTCGGCACCGCGCCGATGTGATCCGCCTGGCGGGGGGCCCGGGTCAGAGGAGTTGGTAGCTCCCGGACGCCGGTCTCAGGTCACGCGCGGCAGCCGGCCGCGCTCGTAATCTCAGGCAGTACACCGGCTCTCCTGACGGCGTGGGGAACGAGGGGAAACGCGCCTCCCGTACAGCTCGCTTGGACGAGACAACACGGATAAGCACAGGTCAACGGGGGTGAAGCGAGGCTTCTGCCCGGTGACAGAACGAGACAGTAGACCGGGATTCCGGCCGCACCAAGCGACCCCCGGACCCCTCACGGAGCGAGGCTCAGCTCGTTAGGTCCGGCCGGAAATCACGCCTAACATCCGGCACCACCCACCCCGACGAGCGTCGTTGAACGCCGTCCGGAGCGGCCCCCCGGCCCCGCCATGCCCAGAAAGAGGCCCTGCACATGAGCTACACGCTGCACCGAGGCGACGCCCTCACCGTGCTCAAGTCCCTCCCGGACGAGAGCGTCCAGGCGGTGATCACTGATCCGCCGTACAACTCCGGCGGACGCACCAGCTCGGACCGCACCGGCCGTACCGCGCGAGCTAAGTACGTCACCAGCAACTCCTCCCACGACCTCGCCAACTTCCCCGGCGAGAACCGCGATCAGCGCTCCTACCGAGCCTGGCTGACCGAACTGCTGACGGAGGCGTACCGTGCCTCGGCCGAGCACGCGGTCGTCATGGTCTTCTCCGACTGGCGCCAGGGCCCGACCACGTCCGACGCACTGCAGATGGCGGGCTGGACCTGGAGCGGGACGATCCCGTGGATCAAGCCCGCCAGCCGCCCGCGCAAGGGTGGGTTCAAGCAGTCGTCGGAGTTCATCACCTGGGGTGTGAAGGGCAGCCTGGGCAAGGACCGGGACCTGTACCTGCCCGGCCACTACGTCGCCTCCCAGCCGCGGAAGGACCGGGTGCACATCACCCAGAAGCCGGTCGAGATCATGCAGCAGCTCGTCCAGATCTGCCCCGAAGGCGGCACCGTCCTCGACCCCTTCACCGGCAGCGGATCGACCGGCGTCGCCGCCCTGCGCGAAGGCCGGCACTTCGTCGGCGTCGAGCTCTCCTCGCACTACGCCGACGTAGCCGAGCAGCGCCTCCACGCCGAGCTGACGCAGGACGACTTCACCTTGGCCGGACCGGAGGCGTGACCATGAGACCAGAGAGCCCAGGTTCAGCGGGCCACAGACGGCAAAAGGGCGGCTGGAGCATCGAGTAACCGATGCCTCAGCCGCCCTTCTCATTGTGTCAGGCCGCCTCGAACGCCCGCCTGATCAGTGGCGCCGCCTTCTCCAGACCGGCCGCCGAGGCGAGGCGCACCTCCAAGTCTCCGGTCCCGAGGTGCCCGATGCCGCGCATGTCCCGGGTGAAGCCCTCCTCCAGCGTGACGGTGTCCGGGTCGAGTCTGAGATAGACCAGGATCACCCCGTGCTTCGGACGGAAGATCACCGATGCCACATTCACCAGCCGCCGGTAGGCGATGTAGTGCCGCAGAGGCGCCACCTCGACCTCGCCCCACGCCGTCAGAGCGTCCTCCAACTCCGCGTACAGGTCCCGTAGGCACTCCGGAACGAGGCCGGTACCCGCCGGCGGAGGAGTCACCGATGCCGCTGACGCGCTGCCGACCACCGTCTCTCGGCTTCGCCGAGACGAAGCGGCGGTCGGGAAGCCGGGCGAGGAGTCGACGAGCAACAGGCTCAGCAGGCCGCCCTCGAAGATCCGGTAGCGCACCAGGTCGATCCGCTCGGGCAGCCGCTGCACCGCCACGCGGTCGTGATGGGAGAAGCTGGCCGCCATGCAGACCATTCGCGGGCGACGCCAGGTGATCGACTCGGCCGCCTCCGCGCCCAGCACCCGCCGGACAAGCGCCTCGAACTCGTGGTGCGCCGACTCCAGCCAGGACAGGTAGGAGACGGCCTGCGACAGCACCCCACTGTCGGAGCCCTTCTTGCGACGGGAAGTTGGGGCCGTTGCTGTAGCTCGTCCGAGTGGTCTCGGGCCGCCGTGGACTCAGTCCCGCGCCTCGTGGAGCCGCTTCAACACCTCGCCCGCGCCCACCGCCAGGACCCCCACCACCGCCACGGTGTAGAAGGAGTCCGGAGTCTGCCAGCCACCGTTGATGTCGGACAGGAAGGCCGGGTTGAAGAGCTCCTGCCGATACAGCACCCACGCCAGCGGCAGCGCGAAGGCCGCCTCGGCGACGGCGCTCAAGGCCGCCAGCGAACGCGTCCACACCCGCACCGCCCGGATCGCGTCGAGCGTCACGAGGCCGACGAGCCCGGCTAGGATCGGCCAGATCCAGCCCGACCACAGGCGCGGGTCGAGCACGTCGAGGCGTATACCGCCGTCGGTCCGGTACGGCTGCGCGGTGTGTTGCCAGACGATCAGGGCAATCAGCAGCGCGTGCCACGCCACCGCGGCGTAGGCCGCTGCGCCGCGCTTCTTCGGCACGCGGCGGTCGGGCAGGTTGTCAGGCGTCCAGGTTCCGCCGACGGCGCCGGCCCGCTCGATCAGGGCGAACACGACGGTGAGCCAGGCGATCATCTGGGCGCCGGTGGAGAGCACCACAGCGACGGCTCCGGCGATCACCTCGCCGACCTCCTGGCCGTCCAGGACGTCGAGCGCCATGGTCACGGCGGTGACGACCGGCAGCACGGTGGACAGCAGGACCGTGAGGAGTCGTACGTACGTCGGGTAGAGCCCGGGCCCGATCAGCGCGAGCGGCCGGTCCGCGTACCGGGCGGCGAGCCGGATCGGGTCACCCATCTCGGTGAGCACCTCGCGCTCGGCGGCCTCCGGGTCGGCCGGGCCGCGGGCCTCGACGGTGTCGGCGATCGTGGCGCGCAGCTCGTCGGCCACGTCGCCGCGTTGCTCGGCCGGGATGCGCCGGACGACCTCCGCCACGTAACGGTCGGTCAGCGTGCTGGTGCTGTCGGACGCATGCAACTTACTCAACGGTCCCCCTTGGTCAGTCGTGATATTGCGGCGCCGAGTTCCTGCCACTCGCGTAGCAGTCCGGTGCGGACCCGAGCACCCTCGGGGCTGACCCGGTAGAACTTGCGCGGTCTGGACTCGTCGGTATTCCACTCACTGATGAGCAACCCCTGCTTCTCCAAGCGGCGCAGCAGCGGATAGAGAGTGTTGCCGTCGACGGTGATACCGGCATTGCCGAGCGTTTCCAGGAGCGCGTAGCCGTACTGCGGCTCCTCCAGGAGCGCCAGGCAGGCCAGGACGACCGTGCCGCGGCGCAGCTCCTGGGCCTGGCTGAGGATCAGTTCATCGGTGCCCACACACAACACGATACTGTGTGTCGCACACTAATGTAACCCCCACAGAATTGGCCGCTGGAGACTGACACCCCGCGACTTCACCACGAACCCACGGTCCTGCCCCCTAGCATCAGGGCATCGGACCCTCGGGTTCCCGCTGAGAACCCTTCAGCTTTCGCGAACTCGCGGACGTGGCTTGAGGACCGGGGCCAGACCGCGGCCGCCCTCGACATCACCGTGCTGTGAGCAGCTACGCCGGTGTTTCGTTCCTACTCCGGCCTCGGCTTCGGGCGCACGATCGCGGGCCGACCGCTGATACGCATGGCGATCTCGCCATGCGCCACCTGTTCCCGGACACAGGTCAGGTTCGACCGGGCGGATCGGCGAGGCGGGCTTCGAGGTCGGCGACGCGGCGGTCCTGGAACCGGAGGTTGGAGCGGGCGGCCTTGAGCCGCTCGTCGAGCGTACGGCTGTCGGCTGTCAGCTGACGGACTCGCTGCTTGAGCGTGGCGTTCTCGGTGGTGATCCGATGAATGGCCTCTTCGGACCACTCGGCCTGCAAGTCCCTGATCTGGCCGAGGAGTTCACTGATGCAGGTGCGCTGGGAGAGGATCTCGGTCCGGGCGGCCTTGAGGGCGTCCTCGGCGTTCAGCGCGCGTTCGCGCCAGGTCGCCTCGCGCTCGTCGTCCTGCTCGGCGAGCATCCGAGACCGGCGTTCGCCGGCTTCGGCCATGGCTGTGGCAACCGTGATCCTGGCCTCGGAGTTGTCGTAGAGGAAGGTGCGGGAGACGTCCGCGCGGCGGGCGACGGCGGCGACGCTGACCTGGGCCTTCTCGCGCCTGAGGCGGGTGATGGCCTCGCGGACGCGCTGGAGGGCGGTTTCGGTCTTGCGGCGGCGGGCGGCCAGGGCCGCGGCGGTGCGAGGCTTGAGGACCCTGGCGGTGTTCATGCGACGTCCTGTTCGGGGTCGGTGTCCTCGGTTGTGCACGTATCGCTGTACTCGCCGTCGTCCTGTGCGACGTCGACGAGGTCGGCGGCGCGGAAGGCGGTGGACCACACGCGGTGGAAGTAGTCCTGCGGTTTGCGTAGGTCCAGGGCGAGGGCATCGTCGAGGAGGCCGAGGCCGGACAGGGCCCTTTCCAGGCCGTCGATGGCGCGAGCGGTGGGTTCGAAGTAGCGGTGGAGGTAGTCGGCGGTGGCGTCGTCGGGGGCGCCTTCGGCCAGCAGCTGCCACTGCTCGCGCTTGCGCCGCCAGTAGAGGAGATCCGCGCCGGACAGGACGAACGTTTCGCTCTCCAGTGATGGGGTTCTTGAAAACGGCCAGGGATGCTCCTCGCATCACTCGCTCTAGTGTTCAACGAAGTGGGGAGTTTCAAAGGAGCGTGGCCCGGGTCGTCGGCTTGGGTTTCCCGCTCGTGGAGCGTGCGGGCCGTGTCCGAGACGTCGAGACGCCGGCTTCGTGTCGGTGGCCAGTCCGGGATCCTCACGCACGGCCACACCAGCGATCAGCTGCCTGCGGGAGAGGTCCCGTCAAGGAGCTGTGCCGTGAGTTCCATGCACCGCGTCCTTCGGCGCGGCCAGGGTCCGGTGCACCGCGAAGTATGCCTTCGCCGCCGAGAGGTTCTTGTAGAAGCGGGAGTCCGCGACCTACCAGACCATGCCCAGCTCGCCCAGGAGCTCGGCCCGCCACGCCTTCAGCGTCCCGGCGCGGAACGCCCGTCGCTGCTCGCTGCCCCACGCCCCCAGCGCGAAGGTGCCGCCGTTGCCGTCGCCGCCGTTGCTCTCGGTCGTCCGGATCGGCACGACCACGTCCATCGGCACCTGCGCATGCCCCTCGGACGCCACCCACTTGCGCAGCGCGTTGAGCCCGGACAGCCACACCTCGGAGTCCGGCCGCAGCACCCGGGTGCGCAGGAACGCGGCGATGACGTCGGGGTTGCGCGGGAGGGAGAACCGCAGCAGCGGCACTGCAGCAGCGCCCTTTCCGTCCTCGTCCTCCTGGCCCTCGTCCTCACCGTCGGCGGGCCGCCGGCCGCCGCCGACCCCCGAGGCCTCGACGGCCTCGCCCCGCTCCTCGACGCCCTCACCGCCCGTCGCGCTCCCTGCCAGACCTGCCCGTCCCCTGGCCGCAAGCGCGTCGTCTGGGTTGGTGCGCGCTACCGGATCGAGCCACGGCTCAGTGCCGAGAATTGGCCGGGTGTATCCGGCTCGCCAGCCTGGGCGGGTGGGCGTGGTAAAGACGGTGCACCTTGAGCTCGCTGCTCCCCGGCAAGTCCCTCAGCGCCCTCCTGGAAGTCGGCCCACTACCCCTGCCGAAGGCGCCATCAGCGGGACCGACGCGAAGCCGACGCAAGCCCAGCAGTACATGAGCGCGAAGAAGTCGTTGGCCTGTCGGAGGGCGGTCGGGGTCAGGGCCGGGTGCGGCGTTCGTGGAGGTCCGCGGCCGTGTCGAGGATGCGGTCGATGCCAGCGGCGACGCCGGCGTCTGTATTGGTCAGGTACCGCAGGATCGCCGCGCCGGCCCCGGACACCGCCGGGGGAGGCACTGGGAACGTCCGGAAGAGCAGTGGGAGTCCGTAGATCTCGCGGAGGATCTCCTCCATGACGAATTCGTTGACCGGTCGCCGCTCGCTGCGGTGCCGGGCCGCGACCTCGTCGGTGAACGCCGCGAGGTCGTCGATTCTGCACCGGTCGCCCAGTCGCGGTGCGAGGAGCACGGCGGCCACGGAGACGAGGAAGTCGTTGAAGGCGATTCTGTCGTCCGGTGTGAGGGCGTCGTTGAGCGCCTTCGCCCTGCGGTCCTTGAGGACGAGGCATCGGGTCTGGTCGCGGAACCGTGGTTCGACAGGCATACCTTCGCCTCCTACTCGACGTGGGTGAAACTCATGAGGACGTCGAGCACGGCGTCCTCGAACGACTCGTGTCTGCCCACCTCGTCAAGTCGGAAGAGTCCGGTGTTCCGTACGACGGCGAAGGCCGACCACAGTCCCAGGTAGTGGTCCACCCGTCCGGCGTGGAACGTATCCCCGCCATCTTCGAGGACGACGCTGACGATCTCCTCGCCGGGGCGCGGGTCCGGCTGCGGCCGAAGCGAGAACCGGTGGCGTTCGAGGGACTGCCGGAGTTCCGTACTGACTTCGGGAATCGTCACGTCGCCCTTCCTAGTCCTGGGTTACGGTTCGGGTCACCTCGCCGCGCGAAGGAGTCCGGCAGCATGGTCGCGGAGCTTCCCCGGGCCGACGGCCTTGTAGTAGTCGCGCGCCGCGTGCGCGAGGTTCGCCCTGGGTGGCAGCAGGGCGAGGAAGTCGGCGAGGACGCGCTCTTGTTCCGTTTCGTCGAGGGTGGCCCACTCACCGTGGGGTCCGCCGCAGGCGTCGAGGAGGAGATCGAGGCACTGGGCGATCGCCAGCGGCTCGCTGCCGTCCCAGTCGGCCAGCCATCGTTGTCGTAACACCTCGGCGGCGAGACCGGAGAGAGTGGGCGCCGCGGCCGCCGGGCGCGCGGGCTCCGGCTCCTCCTCCTCACTCCTCGCGTCCGCGGACTCGCGGGGCGTGTCGATCCCGAGTCGGATACGTTGCCGGAGTCCGGTCAGCCGCTCCTGGGCCGCGCCGTTGCCCCGGCGCGCGGCGAGGTCGTACCAGTACACGGCCTGGTCCGCGTCGTTGTACTGCTCCTCGTAGAGCTGTCCGAGGTGCAGCGGACCGACCGGGTCGCCGGCTTCCGAGGCCTTCGAGTACCACTGCGTGGCCTCCAGGAGCTTCGCCCTGTCGACAGGTCCTGGCTCGACACCCTGCATCCTCGCCTGGACCCGGCCTTCGGCGATCTGCCCGAGCCTGTTCATCGAGGGGGCGTGTCCGGCGTCGGCCGCCGCACGGTACATCGCGGCGATCACCGGCAGCCGCTCGACTCCCTCCTTGGTCTCACGGCGGTACGCCTCGTGGAAGACGGTATCCGGGTCGACGCCGGGTTCGGGCGGGGCGTCGGGGGCGTTGTTGCGGGCGAACACCCAGCCGGCAGCGTGATCCTCGATGCGGCGGCCCGGCTCGGGGCTGCCGTCCTCGACCAGTTGGTCGGCGACCACGCCGAAGATGTGGTCGAAGGTGAGACCGGCCGGTCCGCCAGGGATGCCCTCCTGCACCGTCCGGACGAGGGCCTTGGTGAAGTACGTCTGGGCATCGATGACGTCTTCCTTCTCGTGCCAGGAGGCCTCGATGGCGCTGCTGCTCATCAGTACATAGGCGCCGGACACCGGAGGCAGGCGGGTGGCAGAGAGGCGACCGTATTCCTCCGTGGCGAGTCCCGCGTAGCAGCAGTCGAGCACCGCGATCTTGACCGCGGCTCTGCTGGCCCGGAACGCGTCCCGCACCGCCTCGAACGACAAGCCCGTGGCGGCCGTGAAGTTGGCATCGGTTCGGGTGTCGCCCACGGAGAGACACAGCCGCTCGCGGTGGTCGTAGATCCCGTGTCCGACGTAGTAGAAGAGCGCGACATCGGTGGCTTGAAGGAACGTCTCGATGAGTTCGACGTGGGTCGTGCCGAGGGTGGGGCGGTTGTTGAGCAGCTTGATGGAATCGTCAGGCCACGAGCCGCACACCGGGTCCTGCAGCAGTTCCCGCATCCGGTGGTAACTGCGTTCGACTGCGGGGACGTTGTGGAAGTCCCGGTAGTCCCAGGTGCCCATGAGGACCGCCCGTGACCGGGAGTAGTCCCGGTTCGCCAGGTCAGTCATCGCCGAGCAGGCGGTCGGTGATCTCGATGGCCTTCTCGGGGTCTGGAAGGTTCTTGCCGTCGAAGGTCACGGATCGATCGCCCCGGGTGATCGTTACGCTCATGGACGATCGTCTGGATCTGATGAACGCTGGCAGGGTGCGGATCACGACGGTGAGCACTGCCGCGGACGGCACGAGCAGGTGCAGCGTCTCGGCGACGCCCAGCCTGCCGTCCTCCGGGCCGGAGCGGTGCCGGTTGACGGTCGCGTCCGGGATCGTGCTGAGGCGGCGGAACAGCGGACCGACGCCGGCCGGCTCGGAGACTGTCACCGCACAGGCGAACGGCGCCTCGGCGGCGTCGGAATGCTGCGCAGAGATCGGATCGCTCATCAAGGTCTCCAGGTCGATGGTCTGCTCGGGTCCGGCTCGGTCTCCGTAGGGCGTGCGTGTCCTCAGATCCTCAGACCTCCACCCGCCGGTCCCGGTTGTAGTACAGCGGGATGTCCTTGGGATCGTGCAGGCGGATGTCTTCGCCGTCGCTGCTCACCGCGCAGACCCACCCGGGCGGGGCGGAATCAGGTCTGGCGAGGGTGAAGGGACCTTGCCCGTTGATGGACCACACGGTGCTGCCGAGGCCCACGGTGTGACCGTCTTTGGTGCGGTAGGTAGCCATTTGACAGTCCTACCACCGCTCCTGCCCGTGCGGGGGCCTTTCACAGAACTGCCCTACGGGCCGACCGAAAGTCGTGCCTGTCCACTCGAGCGTGGTCTGGGGGATCTGAGGGGAGGAGCGGCGGTGGGGCAGGGTATCGAGGACATTCGCGAACCGAGCCAGCTGTTAACAACGCTCGTGATCAATACACCTAGGTCGCCGTAGACGTTGCGGTGTTGGTGGAACTGATCAGACCTTGATCGGACCTGATGATGTGCGGGCTGGAATTTACCTACACGTGAATTCCGGTTAGGTCAAGCGGCGAGTGCTTTGGATCCTCGGAGCCCCTGAACATCTCGCCGCCGGAGGAAGATCATGGCTCCCCACTCGCATCATGGCCCCAGCCGGGCTCAGAAGCTCGAAGACGATGCGGCAGATCTGCCGCGTGCATCCGCAGCCCATCCCGTGGGCCGCTTCCATGTGGTGCGACAGCGAGGTGGAAGGCCTACTGCGGTGTCGGCGTGGCGCATCACGACGGAGGACCATGCGATCGCTGACGCCCTGGGTGGGTTCTATGGGGGCGCGCCGCAGCTGTTGGACACCGGCGACGAACATGTCGTTGAGGTCCTGACGCGCTGCGATCGCGTTCCTGTCCTGCTGGGCAGGGAGGCCCTTTCGCTTCGGATGGCGATGCGCGGACCTGGTGATACTTTCCATCTCTGCGACGGATCCCGGTTTTTGGAACCCGCGACCGCACGTGGATCGCTGTGTGGTTGTCCGACGAGCCTGGCAGACCGCAAGGCGGCAGCCCAGGCAGGTCGTGGGCCGATACCGGAAGTCCGAATCGGCTTCCGGCTGGCGGATCTTCCCGAGCTGGGTGTGTTCTCTTTCGTGTCGACCTCGTGGGAACTCGCTGCCGAGCTACCCGCGTTGGCTGCTGCCCTGGATCTGGCGGCTGTTCCGGCCTTGGGTGTGCTGCGATGTGAACTGGTGGAGTTCATCACACGCTCTGGGCTCGCCGTGAGCTACAGGCGGCCGGTCGTTGAGGTCTGCAGGACGCAGGTCCTCGCCCAGGATGCCGTACGACTCGCGGCGTGACGCCGGTCCGTCGGCTGCAGGTGTCCTGCAGGTGAGGCCCGCGTTTAATCGGCGGTGCATGGCAGCCGGGCAGGGCATCGGGTCAAGGCCACACCCGTCGCCAGTCCGTCACAGGGCCAGGGTTTGTGTGGTTCGCAGGGGTGGCCCAGAAGGCTTTGCCAAGCTCAGCGCTAAACTGGGCGCCTGTCCGGCCGTCCCCGGACGACCGGCCGGTCAGCCGCCGTCCGATCCAGGGCACGAGGTGCTCGCGGGCGAACCGGGCGTCGCCCGCCCGCCGGACGAACCAGCCGGCCGGAGGAGCCGCCGGCGGCGGCACCGTCCAGTCCTCCTCCGCCGGGTGCCCCAGGGCCTGCCAGACGGCCTCGGCCACCCGCCGGTGCCCCTCGGCGTTCAGATGCAGCCGGTCGTCGGCCCACAGCCGCGGGTCGCCCAGCGCGGCCGCCCCGTACAGATCCACCACCCGGGCGCCGTGGCGCGCCGCCACGTCGTCGATGAAGGCGAACAGTTGCTCCATCCGCGGCCGGAACCGGGTGGCCACCGGGCCGCGCCGGGCGGGGCTGCGCATCAGGACGAGCTGCCGGCAGCTCGGCGCGAGCCGGGTCACGGCCTCCTCCAGCCGGGCGCAGACCAGGCCGATGTCGCACTTCGGGCGCAGCGTGTCGTTGAGCCCGCCGACGAGGGTGATCACGTCGGCTCCCATCAGTGCCGCCGGCTCCACCTGCTCGTCGACGATCTGCCCGATGAGCTTGCCGCGGACCGCGAGGTTGGCGTACCGGAAGCCGGGCGTACGCGCGGCCAGCCGCGCGGCGAGGAGGTCGGCCCAGCCGCGGAACGTGCCGTCCGGCAGGGCGTCCGACATGCCCTCGGTGAAGGAGTCACCCAGAGCGACAAGACTGGTGTATGGGGCATTGATCTGCATGGCGGAAGGATCCTACTCCCGTCATGTACGCCGTATGGCACCGGGACCGGTTCCCGGCCGGCGGCCGCGGGCCCTGCGCGGGGCCGAGGAGGCTCCGCTCAGGGCGACACACGGCGGCGGGGGCCCGGCCCGCGCCGCGCGCACGCGGAATCGTGTCAACTCGCGGAAACGCGCCGGAGAATGCCGAGGCCGGCGGCCTGTGCCCGGCGGCGCGTCCTCACGAGGATTCCGGTCCCGGATGCCGGGCGTCGATTTCCTCGGCCGGGCCGGAATCGATGTTCCGGAGGGCGGCCACGGTGAAAGCGCTCGCGAATTCCGCACCGGACGCCACATCCAGGGAATCCGTCATCAATGCGTACCGGGCGCCCTCGACCGTCAGGCCGACGATCAGCGTCGCGCACAATTCCGCGCTCGCTCCCCATCTCCGGCTGCCGTGACGGTCGGTGAAATCCCGGATGCGTCCGGCGATCTCCTGTGCGGCCGCGTCCATCAGGCGCTTCCGGGACACCGTGATCGTCCCCACCGGGTCGGCGCCGAAGAGCAGCCGGAACTCGGCCGCGTGCTCGGTGGCGTACCCGAAGAGGGTCAGGGTGCCCGCGCGGACCTGCTGCTCCAGCGTCGGCTCGGCCGACGTATAGGCCTGGGAGAGCCGCCGGCCGAGTGTTTCGGCGGCGCGCTCGCCGCAGTGCCGGTAGAGGTCGTCCTTGCTGCCGAAATGGGAATACAGGGTGGGCTTGGTCGTCCCCGCGCGGGTGGCGATGTCCTCCATCGTGGCCGTGTGGAACCCGATGTCGGCGAATACCGCGGAAGCCGCGGCGAGCATGCTCTCGTCGGTGGGGCGAACGATCATGAATGCCACTTTACTTCCCGGTAAAGCCGAATTAGGGTTTTGCGCGGCAGTCGAGCGTCAAATGATCGATTTCTCCGGAGACGGGGGATCGGCCGGTCGGTCGCCGCCGGGCCGGCACCTCAGGGAGCCGGCCGCCCCTTGCCGTAGTGGAGAGAGCCCATGCACCACGCGCAACACCCCGGGCACCCGGAGGATGCCCTCCCGCACATACCCGAGGGTCCGCCCTGGCTGGTCGGCAATCCGAGCCCGGACAGCCGCACCGCGGGCCCCTGGCAACTTCCCTCCAGCCCGGCCGCCTGCCGCCGGGCCCGCGTCGCGGTCCGCGGGATCCTCGCCGACTGGGACCTCGAACACCACACCCACACCGCGGAGCTCCTGGTCAGCGAATTGGTGGGCAACGCACTGCTGCACGCCGGCGGGCCGCTGCACCTCCGCGTCGAACACCGGAACATCCTGCGCTGCCATGTGACGGACAGCAGTACCCGTCCGCCGCTGCTGCGCTCCGCCGCACCGGACGACGAGAACGGCCGCGGGCTGGAGCTCGTCCATCTGCTCTCCCACAACTGGGGCGTGGAGCAGACCGCGCGCGGCAAGTCCGTCTGGTTCGAGCTGGGCTGACCCCGCCCGCTCCCGGACGGCCCCCGTCCCACCGGCCCGGCCGCAGGGTTCGCCCCACCCCGGCAACCGCCCCGGCCGCCCGCCCACCGCGATGCGGCGGCGGGGCACCCGCCCCGGCCGCCGCTCCGCGCTCCCCGGC
>NZ_JBEOXS010000042.1:0-61116 GCF_040296705.1 Streptomyces sp. NPDC002055 | reverse complement strand
GGGGCCCACAAATACACACGGAAGTTTCCGGAACCCCCACCCCTGCGCCCCCACCCCCTTGCGTTCACCCAGCCGCCGTGCGGCCCCACTCTCTTGCGTCCGGACCACCGGTTCGTCGTGGCGGGCTGCCGTGTTCGCCCGGTCCTGCGCCTCCGCCCCGTTGCGTTCACCTAGCCGCCCTGCGGCCCCGCGTCCTTGCGTTCACCCTGGCTTGCGGCCCCGCCCTCTTGGGTTCGGGTCAGCCCGGGCGGTGGCCCCGCGCCTCTGCCTTCACCTGGTCCGGCGGCGCCGCTCCTGGCGTTCACCCGGTCCTGGGTGGTCCGCTGCCGTCATGTCCGGACTGGGCCGGTGGTGCTGTGCCCCTTCGTATGCCTTGTCCTGGCGTTCGGCCGGGAGAGTCGTGGCGTAGCCCCCGCTTCGCGGTGAGTCCTGTTGCGTGCATGGCGGTTCTTGGGCGAGGTGGGGCATGGCGAAGGCCCCGCCGGGGGCGGGGCCTTCGGGGTGGGTGGGTCAGGAGTGCTTGCGGAGGCGGAAGGTGAGGCCGAGGGGCTCGTCCGTGAAGGGGTCGCCGTAGGTGTCGTCGGCCTCGCCGGGGGCGAAGTCCGTGGCCAGTACCTCGTCAGAGATCAGTGACCGGTGGTCGGTGAGGGCCTGGCGGACCTCGTCGTCCGCCGTCTCCCAGCGCAGGGCGATGCGGTCCGCGACGTCCAGGCCGCTGTTCTTCCGGGCCTCCTGGATCAGCCGGATCGCGTCGCGGGCCAGGCCCGCGCGGCGCAGTTCCGGGGTGATCTCCAGGTCGAGGGCGACGGTCGCGCCCGAGTCCGAGGCCACCGACCAGCCCTCGCGCGGGGTCTCGGTGATGATGACCTCCTCGGGGGAGAGGGGCACCGTCTCGCCGTCGACCTCGACCGAGGCGGTGCCCTCGCGGAGGGCGACCGAGAGGGCGGCGGCGTCCGCGTCGGCGATGGCCTTGGCGACGGGCTGGGTGCCCTTGCCGAAGCGCTTGCCGAGGGCGCGGAAGTTGGCCTTGGCGGTGGTGTCCACCAGGGAGCCGCCGACCTCGGAGAGCGCCGCCAGGCCACTGACGTTGAGCTCCTCGGCGATCTGGGCGCGGAGTTCGGCGTCCAGGGCCTCGAAGCCCGACGCGGCGACGAGGGCGCGGGAGAGCGGCTGGCGGGTCTTCACACCCGACTCGGCACGCGTCGCACGCCCCAGCTCCACCAGGCGGCGCACCAGCACCATGTGCGAGGAGAGCGCCGGGTCGATCAGCGAGGTGTCCGCCGTCGGCCAGGCCGTGAGGTGGACGGAGTCGGGGGCGTCCGGGGCCACCGGGACGACCAGGTCCTGCCAGACGCGTTCGGTGATGAACGGCACCATCGGGGCCATCAGGCGGGTGATCGTCTCGATCGACTCGTGCAGCGTGCGGAGCGCGGCCGGGTCGCCCTGCCAGAAGCGGCGGCGGGAGCGGCGCACGTACCAGTTCGACAGGTCGTCGACGAAGGTCGAGAGCAGCTTGCCCGCGCGCTGGGTGTCGTAGGACTCCAGGGCCTGGGTGACCTGCTCGGTGAGGGCGTTGAGCTCGCTCAGCAGCCAGCGGTCCAGCAGCGGACGCTCCGCCGGGGCCGAGTCCGCGGCGGACGGGGCCCAGCCGGAGGTGCGGGCGTACAGGGCCTGGAAGGCGACGGTGTTCCAGTAGGTGAGCAGCGTCTTGCGCACCACCTCCTGGATGGTGCCGTGGCCCACCCGGCGGGCGGCCCACGGGGAGCCGCCGGCCGCCATGAACCAGCGGACCGCGTCGGCGCCGTGCTCGTCCATCAGCGGGATCGGCTGGAGGATGTTGCCCAGGTGCTTGGACATCTTCCGGCCGTCCTCGGCGAGGATGTGGCCCAGGCAGACCACGTTCTCGTAGGACGACTTGTCGAAGACCAGGGTGCCGACCGCCATCAGCGTGTAGAACCAGCCGCGGGTCTGGTCGATGGCCTCGGAGATGAACTGCGCCGGGTACCGCTTCTCGAAGATCTCCTTGTTGCGGTACGGGTAGCCCCACTGCGCGAAGGGCATCGAGCCCGAGTCGTACCAGGCGTCGATGACCTCCGGGACCCGGGTCGCCTCCAGCGCGCAGCCGTCGGCGGTGCAGGTGAAGGTGATCTCGTCGATGTACGGACGGTGCGGGTCGAGCTCCGACTGGTCCGTGCCGGTGAGCTCGGAGAGCTCGGTGAGGGAGCCGACGCAGGTGAGGTGGTTCTCCTCGCAGCGCCAGATGGGCAGCGGGGTGCCCCAGTAGCGGTTCCGGGACAGGGCCCAGTCGATGTTGTTGTTGAGCCAGTCGCCGAACCGGCCGTGCTTCACGGCCTCCGGGTGCCAGTTGGTGCGCTCGTTCTCGCGCAGCAGGGCGTCCTTGACCGCGGTGGTGCGGATGTACCAGGACGGCTGGGCGTAGTAGAGCAGCGCGGTGTGACAGCGCCAGCAGTGCGGGTAGCTGTGCTCGTAGGGCAGGTGCCGGAAGAGCAGGCCGCGCTCGTCGAGGTCCTTGACCAGCGCCTCGTCGGCCTTCTTGAAGAAGCGGCCGCCGACCAGCGGCACGCTCTCCTCGAAGGTGCCGTCCGGGAGGACCGGGTTGACCACCGGGAGGCCGTAGGAGCGGCAGACCTTCAGGTCGTCCTCACCGAAGGCGGGGGACTGGTGGACCAGGCCGGTTCCGTCGTCCGTGGTGACGTAGTCGGCGTTGACGACGAAGTGCGCGTTCTCGATCTCGACCAGGGCGAACGGGCGCTCGTAGGTCCAGCGCTCCATCTCGGCTCCGGTGAAGCGCCGGCCGGTGGCCTCCCAGCCCTCGCCGAGGGCCTTCTCCAGCAGCGGCTCCGCGACGACCAGCTTCTCCTCGCCGTTCGTGGCGACGACGTAGGTCACCTCGGGGTGCGCGGCGACGGCGGTGTTGGAGACCAGGGTCCACGGGGTGGTCGTCCAGACCAGCAGGGCCGCCTCGCCCGCCAGCGGGCCCGAGGTGAGGGGGAAGCGGACGTAGACGGACGGGTCGACGACCGTCTCGTAGCCCTGCGCCAGCTCGTGGTCGGACAGGCCGGTGCCGCAGCGCGGGCACCAGGGGGCGACCCGGTGGTCCTGGACCAGCAGGCCCTTGCCGAAGATCTCCTTCAGCGACCACCAGACGCTCTCCACGTACTGCGGGTCCATGGTGCGGTAGGCGTCGTCCAGGTCGACCCAGTAGCCCATGCGCGTGGTGAGCTCGGCGAAGGCGTCGGTGTGCCGGGTCACCGACTCGCGGCACTTGGCGTTGAAGGCGGCGATGCCGTAGGCCTCGATGTCCTTCTTGCCGTTGAAGCCGAGCTCCTTCTCCACGGCGAGCTCCACGGGCAGGCCGTGGCAGTCCCAGCCGGCCTTGCGGCCCACGTGGTAGCCCTGCATGGTGCGGAACCGGGGGAAGACGTCCTTGAAGACGCGGGCCTCGATGTGGTGCGCGCCGGGCATGCCGTTGGCGGTCGGCGGGCCCTCGTAGAACACCCACTCCGGGCGGCCCTCGGACTGCTCGAGGCTGCGGGCGAAGACCTTGTTCTCGCGCCAGAAGTCGAGCACGGCGTGCTCGAGGGCGGGCAGGTCGACCTGGGCGGGTACCTGGCGGTACTGCGGCGTCGTCATCGGGGGTCTCTTCCTCCGGCGGACATGTCGGTTCCGTCGGAGGGACGAGAGCCCGGGGCTCCCGCGGTACCACCCTCCTTGGCCGTGGGCGGCGCCCCCGGCCCCCTCATTGGGACCGCGATGCCGGGTCTACTCGCTCCGCTGCGGAGCTTTCTTCCGGCGGCTCGGGGGTGATCTTCACGTCGCGCAGGCCCCCGGGCTCGCACCGTCCCCGGGTCGCTCATGGCTGCGTACGGCGCTACTCGTCCCCTTCCACGCCTTTCGCTGCGCCCAGTGTACGGGGAGTCGCCGACCGGGGCCGCCCCGTTTTCCGGCCCGCGCGGGCCTGGCCGGGGCGGGCGCGGTGTGACCCGGACGGCCCAGCGGGGACGCCGGTGCCTGCCGGGGCGGAGCGGGCGCGCGGGGCGGTGGGTGGTTACCGGGCCGGGAGCGGGGCACAACGGTTGCAGGTCCGCCCTGTCCGCGCGGTTCGGCAGGTGCCGGGCCTCCCGAGGGCCCCCGACCGGCGGCGTGCCCCGTTGCCGCGGGTCCGGAGTCGATTTATCGTCCCAGCACGATTCGCGTGCGAAATCACAGAATGTGAAGGGGCCGCGGCCATGGTGGCGAAGAAGACCGCCGTGAAGAAGACGGCGTCCGCCAGATCCGCCGGCGGTGCGTCCCGAAATTCACCGCCGAAGAAGAGCACCGTGAAGAAGTCCACCGTTCAGAAGACCGTAGCGGCGCCGCAGGACGGGAAACCGGCCGCGGCGAAGAAGCGCACGGCCGGCTCGGTGAAACCGGCACCGGACGAGAAGGCCCCGGCTCGTAAGACCGCGGCCCGGAAGACGGCTGCCGGGAAGGCCGCGTCCGGCACGGCACCGGCGAGCAAGACGGCGGCGAGCAAGACGGCGGCCGGCAAGGCTGCGGCGAGCAGGCCCGCGGCCCGGAAGGCGTCGGCGAAAAAGGCGGCCACGGAAAAGGCCGCCGCGGAAAAGGCCAGGAAACCGGCGGCGAAGAAGTCGGCGGCCGCCGCGGAGAAGGCGCCCGCGGCCCGCACGAGCCGGGCCACGAAGACCGTACCGGCGAAGAAGGCCGGAAAGGCGGCGACCGCCGCCCGGAAACCCGCTGACACGACGGGAGCCAGGACGGTGGTTGCGAAGAAGGCACGGGGCGGGGCTTCGTCCGCCAAGTCCGCCAAGAAGGTCCCGGCCGCCGCGGCGGCCGCGGCGACCGCCGTGCACCCGGCCGGCGCCGGAGCCGCCGGGCCCGGCGAGCTGCCGGTCCGGCCGGAGGAGGAGCCCTGGTCCGAGGAGGAGGTCGCGGAGGCCCGCGCCGAGCTCCGCGGCGAAGCCCTCCGGCTCGGTGCCGAGATCATCGCTTCCGAGGAGGCGATCACCGGCCTGATGCGCGACTCCGGCGACGGCGCCGGTGACGACCAGGCCGACACCGGCACGAAGAACATCACCCGGGAACACGAGCTGGCCCTCGCCGCCAACGCCCGGGAGATGCTGGAGCAGACCGAGCGCGCCCTGGAACGCCTCGACGCGGGGACCTACGGACTCTGCGAGTCCTGCGGGAATCCCATCGGCAAGGCGCGGATGCAGGCGTTCCCCCGCGCCACGCTCTGTGTCGAGTGCAAGCAGAAGCAGGAGCGCCACTGAACCGTCCGCGGGGGTGTGCCGTACTCTCGTCCTCAGCTCTACTCGGGCGGGGGACGTACCCCCACACGGACAGATACTGAGGGACATACGTGGCAGAGGCGGAGCGGATCATCGGTACTCCAGGTTCCCAGGAGCCGGCGCCGGAGCAGACCGAGGAGTCCGCACCCAGGGGGAAGCGGCGGATCGCGGTGCTGCTGGCGGTCGCCGCGACCGCCTATGCCCTGGATCTGTTCAGCAAGATGCTGGTGGTCGCGAAGCTGGAGCACCACGCGCCGGTGGAGATCGCGGGCGATCTGCTGCGGCTCGTGGCGATCCGCAACCCGGGCGCCGCCTTCGGCATCGGCCAGGCCCTGACCATCGTCTTCACCCTCATCGCGGCGACGGTGATCGTGGTGATCGCCCGGATCGCCCGCAAGCTGTACAGCGCCCCCTGGGCCATCGCGCTCGGCCTGCTGCTCGGCGGCGCCCTCGGGAACCTCACGGACCGGGTCTTCCGTTCCCCGGGCTTCCTCCAGGGCGCCGTGGTGGACTTCATCGCCCCCGCGCACTTCGCGGTCTTCAACCTCGCCGACTCCGCGATCGTCTGCGGCGGGGCCCTGATCGTGATCCTCTCGTTCCGCGGCCTGGACCCGGACGGCACGGTCCACAAGGACTGACCAACGGTCCACGAGGACCGGCCAGGAGGACGGGCGTACGAACCGTCTCCGCCGGTCCGGCATACTCGTCCGGGTGAGTACCCTTCCCGAGATCCGCACGCTGCCCGTACCCGACGGCCTGGAGGGCGAGCGCGTCGATGCCGCGATCGCCCGGATGTTCGGCTTCTCCCGGACCAAGGCCGCCGAGCTCGCCGCCTCCGGGAAGGTCCAGATCGACGGCAGCCCGGCCGGCAAGTCCGACCGGGTGAGCGGTGGCGCCTGGCTGGAGGTGGAGCTGCCGCAGGCCGCCCCACCGGTGCAGATCGTGGCCGAGCCCGTCGAGGGCATGGAGATCGTCCACGACGACGACGACATCGTCGTGATCATGAAGCCGGTCGGCGTCGCCGCCCACCCCAGCCCCGGCTGGACCGGCACCACCGTCATCGGCGGACTGGCCGCCGCCGGCTACCGGATCTCCACCTCCGGCGCAGCCGAGCGCCAGGGCATCGTGCACCGCCTCGACGTGGGCACCTCCGGGCTGATGGTCGTCGCCAAGTCCGAGCGCGCCTACAGCCTGCTCAAGCAGCAGTTCCGCGAGCGCACGGTCGACAAGCGCTACCAGGCCCTCGTCCAGGGCCACCCCGACCCGCTGAGCGGCACCATCGACGCCCCCATCGGCCGGCACCCGAACCACGACTACAAGTGGGCCGTCACCGCCGACGGCAAGCCGAGTGTCACCCACTACGACCTCATCGAGGCGTTCCGCGCCGCCAGCCTGCTCGACATCAAGCTGGAGACCGGCCGCACCCACCAGATCCGGGTGCACATGGCCGCCCACCGGCACCCCTGCGTCGGCGACCTCACCTACGGCGCGGACCCCACCCTCGCCAAGCGGCTGAAGCTCACCCGCCAGTGGCTGCACGCCGTCCGGCTCGGCTTCGAGCACCCCGCCGACGGGCGCTGGGTCGAGTTCGAGAGCGACTACCCCGAGGACCTGCGCAACGCCCTGGAGACCGTGCGCGCGGAGAGCGGATGACCTCGCCGCGCGCCTATGTGATCCGCGTCGCGGGCGAGGCCGACCGGGAGCGCTGCTTCGCCGTGCGCCGGGAGGTCTTCGTCCGCGAGCAGGGGGTCCCCGAGGAGGTGGAGCTGGACGCGTACGACGCGGACGCCCTCCATCTCCTCGCCGAGGGCCCCGGCGGGCCGCTGGGCACCGCGCGCGTGCTGCACGGCCCGGCGGTGGACCGGAAGTACGGCGCCTCGGGTGTCGACGGGTCGACCACCGCCGCCCTCGGCCGGCTCGCCGTGCGCGGCGCCGCCCGGGGCACGGGACTGGGCGCGGCGCTGGTCCGGGCCGTGGAGGAGCAGGCCCGGCTGCTCGGGCTCGGCGGCGTCCACCTGGAGGCACAGACCTCCGCGCTGGCCTTCTACGAGAAGCTCGGCTACACCGCCCACGGGCCGGTGTTCGACGAGGGCAGCGGCATACCCCACCAGGCGATGCACAAGCTGCTCTGACGGCCCGATGGTGCAGGTCGTGGCAGGCTGGAGGCTCTGCCCGGCCGCCCGAACGACTGGAGCGACACCACCGTGGACCAGCTGGCCCTGCTGTTCGCCCTGCTGCTCGGGGCCGTGGTCACGGTGCCGCTCGGCGACCGGCTGGGGCTGCCGTCGCCGGTGCTGATGACGCTGGGCGGGATCGTCCTCGCCCTGCTGCCGTTCGTGCCGAACGTCGATATTCCGCCCGAGTTCATCCTGCCGCTCGTCCTTCCGCCGCTGCTCTACGCCTCCGTGCAGCGCACCTCCTGGCGGCAGTTCACGGCCAACAAGCGGGCGATCTTCCTGCTCGCGGTGGCCCTGGTGTTCGTCACCACCGCGGCGGTCGCCGCGGTCGCGCAGGCCGTCGTCCCCGGGCTGCCGCTGGCCGCCGCCGTCGTGCTGGGCGCGCTGGTCGCCCCGCCCGACCCGATCGCGGCCACCGCCGTCGCCGGTTCGCTCGGGCTGCCCCGGCGCATGGTGTCGATCCTGGAGGGCGAGGGGCTGTTCAACGACGTCACCGCGATCGTGATCTACCACGCGGCGCTGGCGGCGGCCGTCGGCGGCAGCTTCTCGGCGCCGCGCGCCGCCGGCTCGCTGGTGCTCTCCGCGGTCGTCGCGGTGGCCGTCGGTCTCGCGCTGGGCTGGGTCGCCAACCACCTGATCGGGCTGCTCGGCGACGCGACCCTGCAGATCGGGCTCAGCCTGCTGGTGCCGTTCGTCTCCTACGTCCTGGCCGAGGAGCTCCACGGGTCCGGGGTGCTGGCCGTGCTCACCACCGCGCTGTTCCTCGCCGAGCGCACGGCCGACGCCGACGACGTCCTGGGGAGGGTGGCCGGCAACACCTTCTGGAGCGTCGTCGACACCCTGGTCACCGGTGTCGCGTTCGGGCTCATCGGCCTGGAGCTGCACAACCTGTTCGGTACCGCCTCCGGCCGCTGGGGCCAGCTGCTGGGTGCCAGCGCCGTCGTCGTCGGCGTCGTGGTGGGCGTCCGGCTGCTCTGGCTGCTGCCCGCCGCCTGGCTGGCCCGCCGGATGCACCGCCGCCGGGACATCGCCGAGGACATCCCGCTGACCTGGCGGGAGACGGTGGTCATGTGGTGGGCCGGGATGCGGGGTGTCGCCTCGGTCGCCCTGGCGCTCGCGATCCCGCTGACCGTCGACGGCGGCGGCCCGTTCCCCGCCCGCGAGGAGATCCTCTTCATCGCGTTCGCCGTGGTCATGGCCACCCTGGTGCTCCAGGGGCTGACCCTGCCGTGGCTGGTCAGACGGCTCGGCGTGCGGGCCGACACCGACGCCGAACGCGAGCACGAGCGCGTCCTCGCGCTGCGCGTCGCCAAGGCCGCCAAACGCCGGCTCCGGGAGATCGAGCAGGTGGAGGAGCTGCCGGAGGAGCTGTCCGAGCTGCTGCTGCGCCGGGCCTACGAGATCGGGGTGCGCATCTCCCCGGACATCATCGACGACGAGCGGCGGGAGACCCAGGAGAAGCGGATCGCGCGTATCCGGCGGGTGCAGCGGATCCAGGCGGAGATGCTGTCCGCGGCCCGCCACGAGGTGCTGGCGGCGCGCAGCGAGCCGGGCGCGGACCCCGAGGTGGTGGACCGGGTGCTGCACGAGCTCGATGTCCGCAGTCTCCGGGGGACCCCGCCGTAGACTGCGAGTCGATCTTCCGAAGGAGGGGCCGGTCGCATGGCGCGCACGGTGGTGATCAGCGGGGGCGGTACGGGCATCGGGCTGGCCACGGCGAGAGCGTTCGCCCGGGACGGCGACCGGGTGGTGCTGCTCGGGCGGCGGGCCGAGGTCCTCGAGCAGGCCGCGGCCGCGGTGCCCGGCGCGGTCGCCCGGGCCGTGGACCTGACCGACCCGGGGCAGACGCAGGAGGCGGCGCGGTTCATCTGCGAGCGCTTCGGCGCCGTGGACGTCCTGGTCAACAACGCGGGCGGGAACGGCGGCCTGGAGCCGCCGCCGGACACCGCCGATCCGCTGGCCGCCGTCGCCCACGACTGGACCGTCAACTTCCGGCTGAACGTGCACACCGCGGTGCTGCTGACCGAGGCGCTCCGCGACCACCTGGCCTCGCCCGGCGGGCGGCTGCTGTTCCTGAGCTCCATCGCCGCACTCCGCGGTTCGGGCTCCCACCCCTACGCCTCCGCCAAGGCGGCCCTGCACCCGTACGCCCAGGCCCTCGCCCGGTCGCTGGGGCCGCACGGCGTCACGGTGAACCTGGTCGCCCCCGGCTATGTCGAGGAGACCGGCTTCTTCGGCGGGGCCCTGCCCGACGAGCGTCACGACGCGCTGGTCGCCGAGACGCTCACCGGGCGGGCCGGAACCCCCGGGGACGTGGCGGAGACGCTGCACTGGCTCGCCTCGGCGGCGGCCGGCCACATCACCGCCCAGGTGATTCAGGTCAACGGTGGCGCCGAGCGCGGCCGTTAGGGCCGGGGGACTCGAACAGCACGTCGTCCTGGGGTGCGGAGTCCTGCGGCGCCGCGCCCCGAGGGGGGTCCTGGGGCGGCAGCACCGCCGGGGCGGTCGAGACCCGGGGCAGCGCGTACGGGTGCTCGTCCCGCAGCCAGGCGATCATCCGCTCCCGGAGGTCGCAGCGCACCGTCCACAGGGAATCCGCGTCCCGCGCGGTGACCAGCGCCCGGACCTCCATGGTGGTCGGGCCGGTGTCGGTGACCACGAGCGTCCAGTCCCGCCCGTCCCAGGCCGGGCAGTCCTGCACGATCTCGTGCGCCTTCTCCCGCATGGCCTCCACCGGAGCGGTGTGGTCGAGCTGGAAGAAGACCGTGCCGGTCATCTGCGGCCCGCCGCGCGACCAGTTCTCGAACGGCTTGCTGGTGAAGTACGACACCGGCATCGTGATCCGGCGCTCGTCCCAGGTCTTCACGGTCAGGAAGGTCAGCGTGATCTCCTCGACCGTCCCCCACTCGTCGTCCACCACGACCGTGTCGCCGATCCGCACCATGTCGCCGAAGGCGATCTGCAGCCCGGCGAAGAGGTTGCCCAGCGTGGACTGCGCGGCGATACCGGCGACGATGCCCAGCAGACCGGCCGACGCCAGCATCGAGGTCCCGACCGCGCGCATCTCGGGGAAGGTCAGCAGCATCGCGGCCGCCGCCACCACCCCGACGATCGCGGTGACCACCCGCTGGATCAGCGTGACCTGGGTGCGCACCCGGCGCACCCGGGCGGGGTCACGGGTCGCCGTGGCGTAGCGGGAGTACGTGGACTCCACGATCGCGGTGGCGATCCGCATCACCAGCCAGGCCGTCGCTCCGATCAGCACCAGGGTGAGCAGCTGACCGATCGCGGCGGTGTGGCTGCGGGCCAGGTGGGCCTGGTTGTACGAACCGCGCAGCAGCGCCGCGCAGAGCACGAACTGGAAGGGAATGCGGCAGCGCCGCAGCAGACCCCACAGCGGGGTCTCCGGGTGGCGGGCGTCGCTCCGGCGCAGGCCTTGGTCGACGAGCCAGCCGATCACCAGGGTGATCGCGATCGAGCCGCCGATCACGAGCAGCGGACGCAGCACGTCCTCCATGGACACCTCAGCTCCTTTCAACGCTTACGGCAGTCCGCGTACCCACGACCGTAGCTGGCACGATGTGAGAAGTGCGATACACCGAGAGCTAAGGGAAACCAGGTGCCGTCCTCCTCGACGATTGTTCTGTTCCACTCGGCCCACGGCCTGCGTCCGGCCGTCGGGGCGGCTGCCGACCGGCTCCGCGCCGCCGGGCACGAGGTCCATGTGCCGGACCTCTACGACGGGCGCACGGCCGACACCGTCGAGGAAGGCATGGCGATCAAGGACGAGATCGGCCAGGACGAGCTGCTGCGGCGCGCCGTCACCGCCGTGGCGCCGCTCTCCGACCGCGGGCTGGTCTACGCGGGCTTCTCGCTCGGCGGCTCCATCGCCCAGAATCTCGCCCTGGCCGACGAGAAGGCCCGCGGCCTGCTGCTCCTGCACGGCACCTCCGACCTCGCCGACGACGCCTCGACCGACGAGCTGCCGGTCCAGCTGCACGTCGCCGACCCCGACCCGTTCGAGCCGCAGGACTGGCTGAACGCCTGGTACCTGCGGATGCGGCGGGCCGGGGCGGACGTGGAGGTCTACCGCTACCCGGGTGCCGGGCACATCTTCACCGACCCCGAGCTGCCGGACTACGACGCCGAGGCGGCGGAGTCGCTCTGGCCGGTGGCGCTGGCCTTCCTCGCGGAGCTCTGACCCGGAGCCCCGGGCGGTCCGGGCAGCCCCCGGCAGGCACGCGGAACGCCCCGCCGCACTGGGGGTGCGACGGGGCGTTCCGGGCTGCGTGCCGCGCGGGCGGTGGATCAGCTGGCGCGGTAGGCGTACCAGGACTGGGTCATCCGCTCGACCTGACCCGGGGTGAAGAGGGTCATGCACGAGTCGTACGTGTAGTCCATGAAGTTGCGGATCGGGTCCAGGCCCTCGGCGGCGCAGGTGTCACGGCCGACCGGGCACGCGAACGCGGGGCTCGCCTCGGGGGCGGTGTCGGCGACGTAGTCGTTCGGCTCCGAGCAGCCGTCCTGGAAGGTGTGGTACAGGCCCATCCAGTGACCGACCTCGTGGGTGGCGGTGTCGCCCTCGTTGTAGTCCGCGGCCGAGCCGCCGGGCAGCGACTCGTCCAGGACGACGACGCCGTCCATCTTCGGGTCGTCCGGGTACCACTCGGGGAAGGTCGCCCAGCCGAGCAGACCGCCGCCGAGGCCCGCGGAGTAGATGTTGAGCGCGCTGGAGCCGCCCTTGCGGAGCTTGGTCTTCATGTCACGCTCGGCGGAGCCGTCCGGCTCCATGCCGTTGTACCACTCGGCGCTCTCGGTGTAGTCGGTCTTGACCAGCTTGAACTTGAACTGGCTGGTGGTGTTGCCGTCGCCCTTGCCGGCGAAGGCCTCGTTGAGGACCTTCATCTGGCCCTCGACGTCCGCGGCGCCGAGCTTGCCCTTGTCACCGTCGTGCACCACGTGGAAGTACACCGGGATCGTGGTCGACGCGGCCGCCTTGGCCGCCAGCAGCTTGCCCTGGGGCGACTTGCGGAGCTGGCCGACTCTTCGCTGCAGGTCTCTGTCCATGGCCTCGGCCTCGGAGGCGGAGACGTCGTTCGGCTCGTGTGCGGTGGCGCTGCCCAGGCCGCTCGCCGGGTCCGCCTTCCGCGCCGTCGCGCTCGGGGCGCTGCCGTCGGGGCACTTCTCGGCCTTGGTTCCGGAGGGGGCCTTGGCGTTCACGGCGCCGGCTGTGGGGGTCAGCGGGGTGAAGGCCAGGGCACCCGCCAGCAGGGCGGTGCCGATGAGACGTTGGCGAAGACGCGGGGATATTCGGGCCGTTGCGCGCATCTGGGCTCCTCGCGGACACGGTGTCAGGTGGGATTTCCTCCTGCCGTGCCGGGAGATTACGAGGCGGTGTGAGCGCTTCAGCAGGTCCTAACTGGCCCAATCAAACGTCTGGGGCAATTGGGGCGTTGGGGAGAGATCTACCGACACTCTGGGCACTGTGAGACACGTCCGTAACGCCCGAGGTGGCGGGAGAGAGTGGTGTGTCCCCAATCGTTCCGCGGAACACACCACTCCCAGCGACGGAGTCACGGTCCGGTATACGGAACGGGACTGGCCGGAAAACGGCGTTCAGCGAACGGGTTCGTGTACGCGCTCCACTTTCTGGGTGCCGGAGAGGGTGCGGTAGGAGCGCGTCCACTCCGACGTGGCGTTCCGGTCGGACTTGTCGGAGATCACGTAGTAGTCCATCTGGGTCCGCTCGGCGGTGACGTCGAGGACGCCGTAGCCGTGCGAGTCCATGTCCACCCACTTCACATGGCGGTTCGCGGCCCGGATGGCCGTCGCGGCGGCCAGCGACAGGGTGTGCGGGGCGACATGGAGGATCTCGTCGAGGTTGTCGGAGGACACCGACGTCACCACGAACTCGGTCGCGGCGGAGGCGGACACCGGGTACGTCGCGGCCTTGACCGGCACATCGGTGGCCCAGGCCATGTGGATGTCACCGGTGAGGAAGACCGTATTGCTGATCGACCGGTCGCGCAGATGGGCGAGCAGTTCACGCCGGTCGTCGGTGTAGCCGTCCCACTGGTCGACGTTGATCGCCAGCCCCTCCTTGGGCAGCCCCATCAGCTCGGCGAGCGGACCGAGCAGATGCGCCGGGAGGGAGCCGAAGGCCACCGGGGAGATCATCACCGAGGTGCCGACGAGCTTCCAGGGGGCGTCGGAGGAGGCCAGGCCCGCCTTCAGCCAGTCGAGCTGGGCGCGGCCGGTGATCGTCCGGTTGGGGTCGTCCACCCCGCCGTTGCCGATCTTCGACGGCTCCGAGCGGAAGGAGCGCAGGTCGAGCAGGTGCAGATCGGCGAGCTTGCCGAAGCGCAGCCGCCGGTAGGTGGTGCCGGAGGTCGAGGTCCGCACCGGCATCCACTCGAAGTAGGCCTGCTTGGCGGCGGCCACGCGCTGGGCCCAGTCGCCCTCGGCGCCCGGGGTGTGGTTCTCCGCGCCGCCGGACCAGGCGTCGTTGGCGAACTCGTGGTCGTCCCAGATCGCCACGACCGGGTGGGCGGCCTGGAGCTGCTGGAGGTCGGGGTCGGTCTTGTACGCGCCGTGCCGGACGCGGTAGTCGGCCAGCGTGGTGATCTCGTGGGTGGGGGAGTGCGGGCGCACCACGTACTTGGGCTCCGGGTAGATCCCGGTGGCGTACTCGTAGATGTAGTCGCCGAGGTGGAGCACCGCGTCGAGGTCGGTGCGCGCGGCGAGGTGGCGGTACGCGGAGAAGTAGCCGGACTCCCAGTTGGCACAGGAGACCACGCCGAACCGCGGGGCGTGCGAGGCGTCGTCGTGCGCGGGGGTGGTGCGGGTCCGGCCCACGGCGGAGTGCACCCCGTCGACGGTGAAGCGGAACCAGTACGAGGTGGCGGGGCGCAGCCCGCGCACATCGGCCTTGACGGTGTGGTCGGAGGCGGCCTTCGCGGTCGTGGTGCCGTTCGCCACGACCTTGCTGAACGCCTTGTCCTCGGCGACCTGCCAGCGCACCGCGACATCCGGGCCCTTGCCGGAGCCGGGCACGGCGTCGGGGGTGGGGGTCACCCGGGTCCACAGGAGGACGCCGTCGGGCAGCGGGTCACCGGAGGCGACACCGTGCAGGAAGGCGGGGGCCGCCCCGGCTGCCGTCGCCTGGGGGGCGGTGGCCAGCGGTATGAGGGCGGCGGAGACGGCCGCGGCTTTGACGACCGTGCGGCGTGAGGTGGTGTCAGGAAGAAGATCGGTCACGGCCGATCACATTACTGGCTAGTACTGCAAACAGGTGGGTAGAAATCATAAGTTTGCCCACCTGTCACCGAACGGTCGGACGGTGGCCGGGCGGTGGGGACGGACCGCCCTTCCGTGCCTCGGACGGCAGGCCTTTGCGAGGGCCCGGCAGCGGGAGATTTCGGGGGGACGGGAACGCCGCTGCACCTGCGGACGAGCGGAGCCCCTGCGCCGGGCGGGGCCGCCAAAGCCGCGGCCCCGCCCGGCGGTTGCCGGAGCATCCCGGGCAACCGCCGGACGGGGCCGGCGAGGCAGGTACGGCATCTTGTGGGCGCGGTGGCCGCCGGGGGACGCCCCGTCGGCCGGCGCCCGCCGGATGCCGCTCCGCTACTTCTTGTCCGCCTTCTTGTAGGCGTAGTCGAATGCCTCCGGCGTCGTGATGGGGCTCCTCGGGTCGCCGCCCGGCGCCAGCATCTTCGTCCCGTTGAGCTTGAAGCTCGGGGTGCCGGAGATGTCCTTCACGCCCTGGAACTTGGCCGACATCTTCAATGCCCACGGGTCGTAGGTCCCGTTCTTGAGGGCCTTCTTGAAGGACGCGTTGTCCTTCAGCGCCGGCACCTCCTGGGCGATCTCGATCAGACGGCTGTCCTTGCCGAAGGCGTCGTCCTGCTCCGACGGGTGGTTGTCCGGGGAGAAGAGCGCCTTCTTGTAGTCCAGGAAGGCTTCCGGGCTGACGTTGACCGCCGCTCCCAGCGCGCTGAGCGCGTTCTTCGAGCCCGAGCCGGGGATGCCGTCGTCGATGAAGGTGCCGATGGTGAACGACAGCTTGTACTTGCCGTCCTCCATCTCCTTGCGGACCTTCTCACCCGTGCTCTGCTCGAAGGTCGCGCAGACGGGGCACCGCGGGTCCTCGAACACCTCCACCGTCTTCTTGGCGTCCTTCTTGCCGATGATGATGTCGGTGCCGTTCTTGCCCGAGGTGTTGGCGGGGGCGACGAACTTCTTCTTCTTGGGGCCCGACTGCCAGCCGTCGGCGCTCGCGCTGTCGCTGCCGTTGCTGCTGTTCATCTTGGTGACGGCCACGCCGATCCCGGCGGCTATGCCCAGCACGGCGACGATCGAGGTGCCGACGATCAGCTGTCGGCGGATCTTGTCCTTCTTCGCCTGGCGCTCGCGCTCCGCGCGCATGCGCTCGCGGGCCGCCTGCTTGTTGGCCTGGCTGTTGCGGTTGCTCATCGTGGTGTTCCTGCTCCGTCGTCGGATTGAAAAGAGGGACTGCTGTGCCGGGTGAGGCTTCAGGGAGCCACCGGGCACGGCGGTCCGCGCCGTCCGACGGAGTGGGCGAGCATCGGGTGCGTACGGGCCGTGGGCAGCGGCGGGACCGGCCGGAGCCGGGTACGGGCCGGTGCGTCGCCCGCCAGCACCGAGGCGACCGCGATCAGCAGCGGACGGAAGGTGAGCGTGGCGACGGCCCGCAGCAGCCGGGCGAGAGCGGCCTCGCCGCGCCGGAGCCAGGCCGCCGCGACGAGACCCACCGCGACGTGGACGGCCAGCAGCAGCCAGGGCAGCGCCGGGTCGACGGTGACGTGCGGGATCCCCGCACCGGCGTCGCGGCCCGTCATCCGGGCCAGCGGGGTGCCGAAGTCGCCTCCGCTGCACAGCAGATCCACCCCGACCGAACGCAGCGGCCCGGCCACCGGGCCGCCGGCCCGGCCGTAACAGGCGTGCTGGCCGGTGGTGAACACGGTGTCCGCGGCGAGCTCCAGGGGGATCAGCAGTGCGGCGATCCGTGCGAAGCCGCGCTCCCGGCCGGCCAGGGCGTACGCGATCGCGTACACCCCGGCGGTGAGCGCGGCGACGGTCGTCACCGGCAGCGGGACGCCGGACAGCAGGACGTGCGAGGCAGCGGACAGGGTCACGCAGAGCGCTGTGAACAGCGCCGCGCGCAGTGCCCTGAGCCGTGCCCCTGATATGTCCATCGCCGGAGAGTGTGCCATGAGCGCGGCTAAGCGGTGCCTAAAGGATCGCACTTCGTCCGGTGCTCCGGCTCCCACCGGCCTCCGAGCACGGGGCGGTGTCGTCCGTTTGCGGCAGATCTTGCGGTCTGTCGCACTCGAGGTCCCCGCCCGCCCCGAGGTGGAGGAGCCCTGCCGGCAGGCCGGACGGGACTCGGGTGGGCGCACCACGAAGGGCGCCCACCCGGTATCGATCACCGATGACCGATCGGCCGGGGCGGCCGATCGGTTGCGGCCGGTTACGACTTGCCGTACTTGGTGGCGCAGTAGCGGTCACCCTGGAGGCAGATCTTGATGGACACCCGCAGGCCGTTGGGGATGTTCAGCTTCTTGCGCACGCACGCATTGCCGGAGCTCTTGTCCGTGACCGGAATCCAGTAGGACCCGGCCCGGCTGCTCCAGCCGATGTGGCCGCTGGCGGTCAGGCCGTCCGCCCTGTTGTCGCAGACGGTGAAAGTGTCGTTGCTCGCGTGGTAGCCGGCGGCTCCCCCGTTGAACGGGTCGGTCGTCTTGACGAAGGCGTTGGTGCCGGCCGAAGCGGGGCTGCTGACCAGCAGGACTGCTGCGGCGGCTGCGCCGAACGACGCCGCCAGGCCTTTGGTGCTCAGCTTCATGCTTCCCCCAGTTTTTATGTCAGTTGGTCATATGTCCGAGGAAGTCAAGAGCTTCCTCGCAGTGGCCTGTGATCTTTCCCCACCTAAATGCGCGATGTCAAGCGTTAGTGGGTTGAGGGGCAACTCGAGGACGCGTTACGTGTGGGTGCTTTGTGTTGGTGTGGGGGTGGACGCAAGGAGGGCCGGCGACCTTTGTGGTCGCCGGCCCTTGTGTCATGCCTGGACGGAATTCCGGCCCGTGGGAGAACGACTGTTGACGAATCTCCCTTGCCTGCCCCTGCCGGGTTGCCGCGTGTCCGGTCCCGGCGCCCCGGGACCGAATTGCCTCACACCCCCGGAATCCGGCCGTTGCGGAACAGGTCGACGAAGATCTGGTGGTCGGTCCGGGCCTGCGCGCCGTAGGAGTGCGCGAAGTCCGTCAGGAGCCGGACGAAGCCCTCCTCGTCGGCCGCGATCGCCGCGTCGATGGCGCGCTCCGTGGAGAACGGGACCAGCGAGTGGCCGCTCTCGTCGTCCGCCGCCGCGTGCATCGTGGCGGTGGCCCGCCCCAGGTCGGCCACGACCTCGGAGATCTCGGCCGGATCGTCGATGTCGGACCAGTCCAGGTCGACGGCGTACGGCGAGACCTCGGCGACCAGCTGACCCGCCCCGTCCAGCTCGGTCCAGCCCAGCCACGGGTCGGCGTGGTCCTGCAGGGCGCGCTGCGAGATGACCGTGCGGTGCCCCTCGTGCCGGAAGTAGGAGCGGACCGCCTCGTCGGTGATGTGCCGGGACACCGCCGGGGTCTGCGCCTGCTTCATGTAGATCACGACGTCGTTCTCCAGGGCGTCGCTGTTGCCCTCCAGGAGGATGTTGTACGAGGGCAGGCCCGCGCTGCCGATCCCGATGCCGCGGCGGCCGACGACGTCCTTGACCCGGTAGGAGTCCGGGCGGGTCAGGCTGGACTCCGGGAGGGTCTCCAGATAGCCGTCGAAGGCGGCGAGCACCTTGTAGCGGGTGGCCGCGTCAAGCTCGATCGTGCCCCCGCCGGGGGTGAAGCGGCGCTCGAAGTCCCGGATCTCGGTCATCGAGTCCAGCAGCCCGAAACGGGTGACGGAGCGCGCCACCCGCAGGGCGTCGAGCAGCGGGCCCTCGGCGGTGTCGAGTGTGAAGGGCGGTACCTCGTCGTCCTTGGCGCCGGTGGCCAGGGCGTGGATCCGCTCGCGGTAGGCGGTGGCGTAGGTGCGGACGAGATCGGTGATCATCTCGTCGCTGAGGGCCTTGGTGTAGCCGATCAGGGCGACGGAGGCGGCGAAGCGCTTCAGGTCCCAGGTGAAGGGGCCGACGTACGCCTCGTCGAAATCGTTGACGTTGAAGACCAGCCGGCCGTTGGCGTCCATGTAGGTGCCGAAGTTCTCGGCGTGGAGATCACCGTGGATCCAGACCCGGGAGGTCCGGTCGTCGAGGAACGGACCGCCCTCGCCGTCCTTCAGATCGTTGTAGAACAGGCAGGCCGTGCCGCGGTAGAACGCGAAGGCCGAGGCCGCCATCTTCCGGAACTTGACCCGGAAGGCGGCCGGGTCGGCGGCGAGCAGCTGCCCGAAGGCGGTGTCGAAGACGGCGAGGATCTCCTCGCCGCGCTGCTCGGCCTGGGCGGCCGGGGCCTGCTGGGACGACATCGCGGTACGCCTCCTGGTGCGTGGCGGGTGGGACGGATGGTCCGCCGCCGGCGCTGCGGCACGGCACACGGACCATCAACAGGTGCAACGGGCGAGGCTACCGCCGAGTGCCCGCCCCGGGGGTGAGACCGGGGCTGTGTCCCCTTGGCTGTCGGTGCGGAGTCGTAGACTTCCTAGCCGTCGCCCGTCCTGTTCTCAAGCCCCTCGCTGGAGGTCCTCCGCCGTGGCCAAGCCGCCCTTCACGCACCTGCACGTCCACACCCAGTACTCGCTGCTGGACGGTGCCGCGCGGCTCAAGGACATGTTCAAGGCGTGCAATGAGATGGGCATGTCCCATATCGCGATGACCGACCACGGCAACCTGCACGGAGCGTACGACTTCTTCCAGCAGGCGACCGCGGCCGGCGTCACGCCGATCATCGGGATCGAGGCGTACGTCGCCCCCGAGTCCCGGCGGAACAAGCGGCGTATCCAGTGGGGCCAGCCGTACCAGAAGCGGGACGATGTGTCCGGTTCCGGTGGATACACGCACAAGACCATCTGGGCGGCGAACAGGACCGGTCTGCACAACCTCTTCCGGCTCTCGTCCGACGCCTACAAGGAGGGCTGGCTGACGAAGTGGCCCCGGATGGACAAAGAGGTCATCGCCGAGCACGCCGAGGGCCTGATCGCGTCCACCGGCTGCCCGTCCGGCGAGGTGCAGACCAGGCTCCGCCTCGGCCAGGACGAGGAGGCCCTGAAGGCCGCCGCCGAGTACCAGGAGATCTTCGGCAAGGAGCGGTACTTCCTGGAGCTGATGGACCACGGCATCGAGATCGAGCGCAGGGTCCGGGACGGCCTGCTGGAGATCGGCAAGAAGCTCGGCATCCCGCCGCTGGTCACCAATGACTCGCACTACACCTACTCGCACGAGTCGAGCGCCCACGACGCGCTGCTGTGCATCCAGACCGGCAAGAACCTCTCCGACCCGGACCGCTTCCGGTTCGACGGCACCGGTTACTACCTCAAGTCGACCGACGAGATGTACGCCGTCGACTCCTCCGACGCCTGGCAGGAGGGCTGCGCCAACACCCTGCTGGTGGCGCAGCAGATCGACACCGACGGCTGGTTCGACAAGCGTGACCTGATGCCGCGCTTCGACGTCCCCGAGGGCTACACCGAGGTCACCTGGTTCCGCGAGGAGGTCAAGCGGGGCATGGCCCGCCGTTTCCCCGGCGGGGTGCCCGAGGACCGGCAGTCGCTGGTCGAGTACGAGATGGACATCATCATCCAGATGGGGTTCCCCGGGTACTTCCTCGTCGTCGCCGACTTCATCATGTGGGCGAAGAACAACGGGATCGCGGTGGGCCCGGGCCGTGGCTCCGCGGCCGGCTCGATCGTCTCGTACGCCATGGGCATCACCGACCTCGACCCGATCGAGCACGGGCTGATCTTCGAGCGGTTCCTCAACCCCGAGCGCGTCTCCATGCCCGATGTCGACATCGACTTCGACGAGCGCCGGCGCTCCGAGGTGATCCGGTACGTCACCGAGAAGTACGGCGCCGACAAGGTCTGCATGATCGGCACCTACGGCACCATCAAGGCCAAGAACGCGATCAAGGACTCCGCGCGGGTGCTGGGGTACCCGTACGCGATGGGCGACCGGCTCACCAAGGCCATGCCCGCGGACGTCCTCGGCAAGGGCATCTCGCTCTCCGGCATCACCGACTCCTCCCACCCGCGCTACAGCGAGGCGGGCGAGATCCGGGGCATGTACGAGAACGAGCCGGACGTCAAGAAGGTCATCGACACCGCGCGCGGTGTGGAGGGCCTGGTCCGGCAGATGGGTGTGCACGCCGCGGGCGTGATCATGTCCAGCGAGACGCTCACCGACCACATCCCGGTCTGGGTGCGGCACTCCGACGGCGTCACCATCACTCAGTGGGACTACCCCACCTGTGAGTCGCTCGGCCTGCTCAAGATGGACTTCCTGGGCCTGCGGAACCTCACCATCATGGACGACGCGGTCAAGATGGTCCGCGCCAACAAGGGCATCGACCTCAAGCTGCTCGACCTCCCGCTGGACGACCCCACGACCTACGAACTGCTCTGCCGCGGTGACACCCTCGGCGTCTTCCAGTTCGACGGCGGCCCCATGCGCTCCCTGCTGCGCATGATGAAGCCCGACAACTTCGAGGACATTTCCGCGGTCTCGGCCCTGTACCGGCCGGGCCCGATGGGCATGAACTCGCACATCAACTACGCCCTGCGGAAGAACGGCCAGCAGGAGATCACCCCGATCCACCCCGAGCTCGAGGAGCCCCTGAAGGAGGTCCTCGACATCACCCACGGCCTCATCGTGTACCAGGAGCAGGTGCAGAAGGCCGCCCAGGTGCTCGCGGGCTACTCGCTCGGCCAGGCCGACCTGCTGCGCCGGGCGATGGGCAAGAAGAAGAAGGAAGTCCTCGACGCCGAGTTCGTCAACTTCCAGAAGGGCGCGCGGGACAAGGGCTTCTCGGACGAGGCCATCCAGGCCGTGTGGGACGTGCTGGTCCCGTTCGCCGGATACGCGTTCAACAAGGCGCACTCCTCGGCGTACGGGCTGGTCACCTACTGGACCGCCTACCTCAAGGCCAACTACCCGGCCGAGTACATGTCGGCGCTGCTCACCTCGGTGCGCGACGACAAGGACAAGTCGGCGATCTACCTCAACGAGTGCCGCCGCATGGGCATCAAGGTGCTCCCGCCGAACGTCAACGAGTCCCAGGCGAACTTCGCCGCCCAGGGTGACGACGTCATCCTGTTCGGTCTGACCGCGGTGCGGAACGTCGGTCAGAACGTGGTCGACTCGATCATTCGCTGCCGCAAGGCGAAGGGGAAGTACACCTCGTTCCCCGACTTCCTGGACAAGGTCGAGGCGGTCGTCTGCAACAAGCGGACCGTCGAATCGCTGATCAAGGCGGGCGCCTTCGACGAGATGGGCCACACCCGCAAGGGGCTCACCGCGCACTACGAGCCGATGATCGACAACGTGGTCCAGGTCAAGCGCAAGGAGGCCGAGGGCCAGTTCGACCTGTTCGGCGGGATGGGCGACGACTCGGCCGACGACGGCCCCGGCTTCGGGCTCGACGTCGAGTTCTCCGACATCGAGTGGGACAAGGCGTATCTGCTGGCGCAGGAGCGCGAGATGCTCGGCCTCTACGTCTCCGACCACCCGCTGTTCGGCATCGAGCACGTGCTGAACGACAAGGCCGACGCGGCGATCTCCCAGCTCACCGGCGGTGAGCACTCCGACGGCGCGATCGTGACCATCGGCGGCATCATCTCCGGTCTGCAGCGGAAGATGACCAAGCAGGGCAACGCCTGGGCCATCGCCACCGTCGAGGACCTGGCGGGCTCGATCGACTGCATGTTCTTCCCCGCCACCTACCAGCTGGTGTCCACCCAGCTCGTCGAGGACACGGTCGTCTTCGTCAAGGGGCGCCTGGACAAGCGGGAGGACGTCCCCCGGCTCGTCGCGATGGAGCTGATGGTCCCCGACCTGTCGGAGGCATCCGCCAACGCGCCGGTGACGATCACCATTCCGACGGTCAAGGTCACCCCGCCGCTGGTGGAGAAGCTCGGTGAGGTCCTCACCCACCACCGGGGCTCCACCGAGGTGCGGATCCGCCTCCAGGGAGCCCGCAAGACCACCGTGCTCCGGCTCGACCGGCACCGGGTCACCGCCGATCCGGCGCTCTTCGGCGATCTCAAGGTGCTGCTCGGCCCGGCCTGCCTGGCCGGCTGAGGGCCGCGCTCGGCCCGGTCGGTGCGCCGGCAGGGGCCCATGGCACAACGAAGGGGGCGCGCCCGTTCCGGGGCGCGCCCCCTTGTGCGTCCTCGCGTCCGGTGCCGGAGGTCAGTTGTGGCCGAAGCGCTTCCGGCTCTTCCGGCTGGGCATGTCCGCCGGCGTCGGCTGCGGCTGCCGGTCCTGGGCGTCGGCGGGGCCGCCCGCCTGCTGCTCGGCGTGCTCCGCGGCACCGCCGCGCTGGGGCTCCCGGCGGCGTTCTCGGTTCTTGTTCCTGGCCATGATCGTGCCTCCTGTCGGGGGATCTCTGGACCTGGCCTGCGGCCCGGCGGGACGCCGGGGGCTGCTGAAGGGTCCTTGCGCGGTGCCCGCCCAGGTCGCGTGGCCCGGCACCGCACCTCGCCGCGTTGCCGAACAGCCCTGATCGCTCCGCTACAAGGACTCTCCGGCGCCTGGTGATGCACGGCACCGGACCACGCGACCTCATCGGACGCTCACCGCGCGAGGACCCCTTCGCGGATCCACGCTCGCACGCGCCGACAATGAACGCATGTCGGACAATTACCCTGAGTGAAAAGGGCCGCTGGGCCTGCCGGGCCCCGATCCGCCACGCCGATGATCGAGTTCCCACTGATAAGGCCCGCGGGGTCGGGCAGACTCGAAGGAAAACCCAGCATTGCCGTTACCGGGGGCGACGGACTCACGAAAGAGGGTGCAACGTGGACCGCTGCGTCGTCCTGGTGGACGCCGGTTACCTGTTGGGCGCCGCCGCGAGCCTCCTCGCCGGGGAACCCGCCCGGTCCCGGATCACGGTGGACCACGCCGCGCTCATCCAGGGGCTGCGGGAGCGCGCCGAGGCCGACACCGAACGCCCCCTGCTGCGCATCTACTGGTTCGACGGCGCCCCCGACCGCGTGCCGCAGCCGGACCACCGCAGGCTGCGCGTCATGCCCCGGGTGACCGTCCGGCTGGGCGCCCTGACCCGCAGCGACGGCCGCTGGGCGCAGAAGGGCGTCGACGCCGCCATGCACGCCGAACTCACCGAACTCGCCCGCAACCGGGCCTGTTCCGACATCGTGCTGGTCACCGGCGACGGCGATCTGCTCCCCGGGCTGATGGACGCCAAGGAACACGGCGTCGCCGTCCACCTGTGGGCCGTCCAGGCCGCCGACGGCGACTACAACCAGTCCGAGGACCTCGTCGCCGAGGCCGATGAGCGCCGTGTCCTGGACCGGGAGTGGATCACCCGGGCCGTCCGCGCCAAGGACCTCTTCGGCGGCTGCTCCACGCAGCCCGCCCCCGGCCCGGAGATCGCCGCGATCCTCTCCGCCCCGCTGCCCGAGGCCGCCGCCTCCGGCAGCCGGGCCGGAGCCACCGAGGCGCCCTCCGTCAACGGCTCCTCGGCCGGCGCGCCCTCCGCCGCGCCGCCGTCCCCCGGTCCGCACGCGGCCGAGCCCGCCGGCGTACGGGGCGTTCCCACCCCCAAGGACCTGGCCGGGCTCGGCCGCGCGCACGCCGGTCAGGCCGCGCCCCCGCCCCAGCAGCCCGGCGCCACCCTGCGCTGGTCCTCCGACAAGGGCTGGGTCGAACGCGGCGGCCCGGCCGAATCCCCCGAGACCGCCGCCCTCCCCACCCTCGCCCAGCTCACCAGCGCCGAGCAGCGCTGGGCGGACCGCGAGGAGGACATCACCGCCGTCAGCGGCGACCCCTTCGAGGTGGGACAGGTCTTCGCCCGGCGCTGGACCGAGCGGCTGTCCACCGGATCCCACCTCCAGCAGGTCTCCCGGGAGTACCCGCGGATCCCGCACCGGATCGACGGCGAGCTGCTCCGCTACGCCGCCCGCTTCGGTCTGCTCGCCCACAAGGACGACCAGATCGACGAGCACGACCGCTACGCGATCCGCGCCGGATTCTGGCGCGAGGTCGACACGCGCACCGCCGCGGACCGCGGTGCGCCCGCGGACTGAACCCGCACGGGGCGGACGAATCGCCCCCGACGGCCGGAGCGTCGGTCCGGACGCGTACCCTCAATGCTCGTGAGGACGGGCACAGCACAGGCAGGGCACGGCATCGGGGCCGGAGCGGCGGACGCAGCGCCCGCATGCTCGGTGCGCGGCCTGATCAAGACCTATCCCGCGGCGCGGGCCCGCCGGGGCCGGCCCGCCGCTCCCGCCGTCCGCGCCAGCGACGGCATCACCCTCGACATCCACCGCGGCGAGATCTTCGGCCTGCTCGGCCCGAACGGGGCCGGCAAGTCCACCCTCGTCCGCCAGCTCACCGGACTGATGCGGCCCGACGCGGGCACCGTCCGGGTGCTCGGCCACGACCTGGTCCGGCACCCCGACCGGGCCGCGCGGCTGGTCGGCTACCTCGGGCAGGAGTCCACCGCCCTCGACGAGCTGACGGTCGCCCTCGCGGCCGAGACCACCGGGCGGCTGCGCGGCCTGGACAGCCGCTCGGCCCGCGCCGAACGGGACGCCGTCCTGGACGAGCTGGGCCTCACCGAGATCGCCGGCCGCCCGCTCAAGAAGCTCTCCGGCGGCCAGCGGCGGCTCGCGTGCTTCGCCGCGGCCCTGGTGGGCGACCGCCCGGTACTCGTCCTGGACGAGCCGACGACCGGCATGGACCCCGTCGCCCGGCGGGCCGTCTGGGCCGCCGTGGACCGCCGGCGGGCCGAGCGCGGCGCGACCGTGCTGCTCGTCACCCACAACGTCATCGAGGCGGAGACCGTCCTCGACCGGGTCGCGGTGCTGGAGCGCGGCAAGGTCATCGCCTGCGACACGCCGAACGGGCTCAAGTCCCTCGTCGCCGACGAGGTGCGGCTGGAGCTGGTCTGGCGGGACCGCGCCCCGCTGGAGGTGCCCGAGGTGGCCGCGCTGCGGGCGTCCGCGCGGGAGGCGGGCCGCCGCTGGGTGCTGCGGCTCTCCACCGACGAGGCGCGGGCCGCCGTGGCCGCCGTCACCGGGGGTTCGGCGTTCGCGGCACTCGACGATTTCACCCTGGTCACGCCCAGCCTGGAGGATGTCTACCTGGCGCTGGGCGGCCGCACGGAAGGCCTGGTGAAGGGATGACCGGCACCGTCGCCCGTGCCGTCCGGCAGACCGCTAGGAACAGGAGCAGCGCAACGTGAGTGTCGTGCCTGCGGAGGCCGTGTCCGTCCGGGCGCGGGCGGGGAGGGCGTCGTCCGAGGACAGCGGGGCCGCGCCGCTCGCGCCGCGCGCCCGGCTGCTGCCCGCGCTGGCCGCCGTCTACCGGGCCCAGCTGTCCCGGGCCCGGGTGGCCCGGATCCCGCTGCTCTTCGTGGCCACCTTCCAGAGCGTCGGGATCATGGTGCTGATGCGCGGTGTGGTCGACGGCGGCGCCGAGGCCCGGGCGGTCGTCGCCGGGTCCAGCGTGCTGGTGGTGGCCTTCGTCGCGCTCAACCTGCTTGCCCAGTACTTCGGCCAGCTCCGCGCGAGCGGCGGCCTCGACCACTACGCCACCCTCCCGGTACCGCCCGCCGCGGTGGTGCTCGGCGCGGCGGGCGCGTACGCCTCGTTCACCGTGCCCGGGACGGTCGTCACGGCGGTGGTGGGCAGTGCGCTCTTCCAGCTGCCCCTGACGAACCTCTGGGTGCTGGCCGCGGTGATCCCGCTCGCCGGAGCCGCCCTGGCCGGTCTCGGCGCCGCTCTCGGCCTGCTCGCGCCGCGCCAGGAACTCGCCACGCTGCTGGGGCAGTTGGGGATGTCCGCGGCGCTCCTGCTCGGGGTGCTGCCCGCCACCCACCTGCCCGGCCCGGTGATGTGGGCGCGGGATCTGCTGCCCTCCACCTACGGAGTCGAGGCGCTGGCCCGGGCCTTCGACGCGCAGCCGGACTGGGCGGCCGTCGGCGGCGATCTCGCCGTCTGCGCGGCCGTGGGAGTGGCCTCGCTGGCCGTCGCCACCTGGGCCTACCGCCGGGCGGCCGTCCGGTGACCCGCCCGGACCTCCCTCCTGCGGCGCCCGCCACCCCTCCGGCCTGGCACGATGGCGGTGTGAGCGCACCGATGACACCGCATGAACCACCCCCGCCCGGCGGTTGGCACCCGCCGGAGACCGGCGTCGGCGGACCGGACGGTTCCGCGGACGCGGAACCGCTGGGAACCGAGGTGCGGCGGGCCGCGCTCGTCGCCCTGGGCCTCGCCGTCGCCGGCGTCCTGCTGGGGCTGCTCTGGCTCTGGCTGGCGCCCCGGATCCCGCTCTTCACGGACGGCAAGGCCGTCTACGTCAAGAACCCCGAGAGCGAGGAAGCGATCGGCGCGGACGGCACGTTCGTGCTGCTCGGCCTGGGGTTCGGGGCGCTCAGCGCCCTCGTGGTCTTCTGGCTCTTCCGGCGCGGCGGCATCCCGCTGGTGGTGGGGATGGCGGTCGGCGGACTGCTCGGCTCCGTCGTCGCCTGGCAGCTGGGCGCCTGGCTCGGCCCGGCGGACGCCGTCGAACAGGCCCGGGCGCTCGGCAAGGGCGCCGTCTTCGACTCCCCGCTGGAGCTGCAGGCGAAGGGCGCGCTGCTGGCGTGGCCGATCGCCGGGGCGCTCGTCCACCTGGCGATGACCGCGCTGTTCGGGCCGCGCGACCCGGAGCCCACGCACCCGATGGGGTACTGAGGCCCTGCCGTCCGGACCGCCGGGCGGCGCGCTCTCACGGGCCCGCCCGGCCCGGCGGCCGGGTACGGGCGTCGCCGGCCGCCCACGGTTCGCGTTTCCGTCGTCGCTGCCGGGGCCCGTTGATGCCCGCGGCCCGGGCCTCGAGCCACGGTGATGCCCGGGGCCCGGGCTCCGAGGCCCGGTGATGCCCGGGCCCGGGGTCCGAGGCCCGGTGATGCCCGGGCCCCGGTCCGCACCTCGGTACGTGGGCCCCGGTGATGCCCGGGCCTCGCCCTACACCTCGGTACCTGGTCAGTCGCGGCCGATCGGCGCGGTCACGGCCTCCGTGAGGGCTGCCAGGTCGGCGGGGGAGAGCTCGATCTCCAGGCCCCGGCGGCCCGCCGAGACACAGACCGTGGCGTGCTCCGCGGCGGAGGCGTCCAGCACCGTCGGCAGCTTCCGCCGCTGCCCCAGCGGCGAGATGCCGCCCCGGACGTAGCCGGTGGCCCGCTCGGCCGCCGCCGGGTCCGCCATCACCGCCCGCTTGCCGCCCGTCGCCGACGCCAGGGCTTTCAGATCGAGCGACCCGGCGACCGGCACGATCGCCACCGTCAGCGCGCCGTCGACCTCCGCGAGCAGGGTCTTGAACACCCGCGTCGGCTCCACGCCCATCGCCTGCGCCGCCTCCTCGCCGTACGAGGGGGCGGCGGGGTCGTGCTCGTAGGAGTGCACCGTGAACTCCCGGCCCGCCGCGGTCAGGGCGACGGTGGCGGGGGTGCCGCCCGACTGCTTCTGCTTCTTCTTCGCCACGGTGCGGGCGCCTCCGTTCGGTCGGGCCGGTCGTTCGGGGCCGGTCGTCGGGGTCGGTCGTTCGGGTCGGGCCGTCGTTCGGGTCGGGCCGTCGATCGGCCGGGCCGGTCGCTCGGCCGTCGTTCAGTGAGGGGCCGGTCGTGCGGCCGGGCCGGTGGTGCGGCCGCGGTTCAGTTGGGGCTGGTCGGCTTGCGGGTCAGATCCGCCGCGGGCAGCGACGGGATGTTGCGGATCATGGAGCTCTCCGCGCGCAGCATCCGCAGCTCCTTCCGCAGGCGCTCCGCGGTGTCGGGTGCCTCCAGCAACTCCTGCTTGGCCGGGGTGTCGAGCACCGCCGCCGCGGCGACCAGGTACGACAGCACCGACGGCTCGTCCGGCAGCTCCTGCTCGGTGCTCAGCGACCGCTCGTTCGCCCCGGCCAGCCGCTTCTGGTACGTGCGGAAGGCCCGCAGGACGCCGGAGGCGAGCGCGCCCGCGCCCTCGCCCTGTTCCTCGGGGATCGACTCCAACTCGCCCACCAGGTAAGGGCCCGAGGCGTCCACCGACGTCAGCCGGAACCGGGTGGTGCCGGTGGCCAGGACGTCGAAGCCGCCGTCCTCCTTCTCCCGGATGGTGGCCGCGTCCGCGACACAGCCGATCCGGTGGAAGGCCTGGATCGGGTCCTCCCCGAAGCCGGCCGCCGGGCCGCGCTCCGGCAGCGCGGTGGCGTCCGGCATGCCCGGAGCGCTGGGGGCGACTTCACGGCCGTCGCGGATCGCCACCACCGCGAACCGGCGCGGCGCGTCCTCGTCGAGTTTCAACAGGTCGCGCATCATGGCGCGATACCGCTCCTCGAAGATGTTCAGCGGCAGGACGAGGCCCGGGAACAGCACCGAGTTCAGCGGGAAGAGCGGCAGGCGTGCGATGGTCACAACGGCCAAGCCTAATGGCCGGGGCCGTCGGCGCTGCGGGGCCGTCGCCGCAGAGGCAGCGTCGTGGCCAGCTGGATCCGGACACCGTCGCGCAGATCGAGGAACTGGCCGAGGGGGTCGTTGGAGACATGGCTCCACGGAAACGCGGTCGCGAACGGGCCGATCCGGCGGAATTCCTCCAGCGCCTCGGCCCAGCGGCCCCGGGCAACGAGGGCGTAGGCGAGCAGATTGCGGACCTCGGCCGGCCAGGGATCGCCGGACGCGTAGCGGGCGGACAGCCCGATGGCCCGGTCGGTGGCGGCGTCGATCCAGTCGTCGGTCGAGGCGCTGTCCCACCGCGCGTCACCCGGACCGTCCGTGCCCCCCGGGCCGCCGGCGTCACCCAAGCTCTCCGCGCCGCTCGGGCCCTCCGCACAACCCGGACTCTCCGCGCCACCCGGACCGGCTGCGCCCTCCGCGCCGGGACCGCCGTCCGTCGAGCCGTACCAGTCGCCGCCGTCACCGTCACCGTCGTTCCAGCTCCCCGGAACTCCATTCCCCGGACCCCAACCCCGCGGCACCCCGCCCGCCGGGTCCGTCCACCGTGCGTCGGTCGGTCCGGGCTCCGGCCGGGCCGCGGTCGCGGACCGGAACCACGCCGAGCGCAGCCATGCTTCACCGTCCCCGCCGGTGTCCGGGCAGCCCCCGGCGGCCGTGGTCTCGATCCGGCCGCCCGGCGCGGCCCCCTCCCCGGCCAGCACGGGGAACGCCGCCCGGAGCGGCAGCGCGTGCAGCAGGGAGCCCGGCAGCGCCTGCTCCGCCGCCCGTTCGGCGAACGCGAAGCCGGCCGCCGACGAGCCGGACCACTGGAGCGCCGCGACATGGCAGCCGTAGTGGTGCGGCGACCGCGAGACGGCCTCCTTCCACAGCACCTCGAAGTCCGCGCGCGCCGCGTCGGTGCCGCGGGCGTGGTCCAGCGCGATCCGCCAGGGCACCGGGTCGCGGGGACCGGCCTCGGCGGCGGCGTCGATGAGCGGTGCGGCCTGCCGGAGCTCCGCCGCGCGGCACGGCCGCCGCCACGCCTCCCGGACGGCCAGCTCGGCCCGCAGGAGTAACGCGTCCGGGTCGCGCGGCGCGGCGGCCACCCAGTCCGTCAGCCAGTCGGACCGGGACTGGGCGAACACCGCTAGCCGGCCCGCGTAGCGGTCGCGCGACTCCCACTCACCGGCCTCCCGGGTGGCGGCGAGCAGGGCGGCGGCCGCCCGGTGGTCGCCGCGGGCGGCGTCGGCGACGGCAGGGGCGAGCCGTTCGTCGGGCGCGTCGAGCAGCACCTCGTCGTCCGGCGTCAGACCGGCGGCCAGCGCCGGTGTGTGGCGGATCATGCGCGCAGTACTGATCAGGGCGCGGAGGAAGACCATGGAGCCTCCGGCTGTAGGCGGCAGGACTCACGCCGCTCATTTATTGAAACCGCAGGTCGGAGCCGTGTCAGCGCGATTGGGTGACGCTTCGATATCAGCAGAAAGGTTGCCCGCGGAATGGCCAAGGCCGGGTAAAAGTCACCCGAACGTGGCCGCCTCCCACCGGCAGGAGTGAAGCCTCCCACCGGCAGGAGTGAAAGGGCCCGTGATCCGGAACCGGACCGGGCCCCCCGCTCTCAACTGCGCCGCAGCAGCCGTGACGCCCCCGCCGCCACCGTCGTGGCCAGGATCCAGCCGAGCACGATCAGCATCGCCGCCGCCCACTGGTACCGCCCGTCCGGCTTCCAGTAGCTGTCCTGCCCGAGGTCGATCACCGGCAGCAGCAGGTCCAGGGCGTACAGCGCGGCGTTCCAGTGCGGCGACTCGCCGTGCTTGAGCTCCGCGGGCGGATGCCGCGCGAACAGCAGCGCCCCGCACGCCCAGAGCACCGCCATCCAGAGCGTCGCCCGCCCCGGCTTGTAGCCGTAGGCCACGGTCCAGTCCTGGAGGTACCCCCACGCCTTCCCGGCCGGCGGGAGAGTCTCCCGGCGCCTGCGCTGCTTGGCCAGCAGCACCTGCCGCGCCTCGGCGTCCTCACCGCAGGCCCGCAGCGCGTTCGCCAGCTGCTCGTACGGCTCCGGGGCGTACTCCGGGGTCGCCGCCGCCACCCACTCCAGCCGCCGGGCCAGCGGGAAGTGGCCGCGCGGGATCAGGGTCTCGTAGGAGAACCCGGCCATCGAGAGGCCGCCCGGCCCCGGCCAACTGGTCGACTTGTCGACCAGGTTGACGATCCGGGCGCCGGACAGCACCACCCGGCCGCGCGCCGGCCGCTCGCCCAGGAACCGCAGTTCCGGCGTCTGGATGCGGCGCAGCGACACCTCCTGGTCGGCCTCCAGGACGAACCGCGCCTGGTAGAAGTCGACCGCGTCCCCGAACCGCCCGTCGTCCAGCCGGACGCCGCCCTCGCACTCGAAGCGCTGCATCCGGGTCCCGCGCATCGGGGTGTTGGTGATCCCGTACGGCGGTGTCGAGCCGGTGGTGAACGGCGAGCTGCTCAGCCCCGCCGCCGTCATGTAGAGGGTGCGCTCCACCGTCAGCTGCGGGGCGTTCAGCGCCCACCGCCCGTACGGATTGCGCAGCCGGCTGCCGCGCAGGCTCAGCGACACGCCGATCTGCGCCCCGCGCATGCTGATCTCGCCGAAGGCCTCGATCATCTCGGCCTGGAGGTCCTGGGCGATGGTCAGCCCGTCGGCCGCCAGCGCGCGCCCTTTGCGGTCCTTGTGCACCGTGAGCTGGTTGAGCAGCAGATCGGTCCCGATGTGCGCGTCGGTGAGCCGGATGCCGTTGCGGACGGTGCAGCGCGGCAGATGGAGATCGCCCTCGGTGGCCAGCCGGGCCCCCTCCAGCCGGGGTATGGAACAGCTGACCAGGCGCAGTGTCGAGAAGCGGCACTCCGGCAGCAGCACCTGCCGCTCGAAGCGGCAGCCCTGCAGCTCGACGTAGGGCTCCACGGTGCCGCCGGACAGATCCAGGGTCCCGGTGATGTACGCGCCGGTCAGCTTGAGCGAGGCCACCCGGCCGGGCTGGGCGGCCGGCCCGGAGAGCAGCAGCAGCGCGATCACCCGGGCCCGGACGCTGCGGTCGGGCCCCCAGGGATGCCCGCCGTTCGGATCGTCGTAGACCGGATTGCGGGTGCGAAGATCGTGTGTACTGCCGTTGCGGAACGCCTGCCACATGCCCCACTCCGCAGTGGTCAGCTCAAGTCCCGCCGGTGGCTCGCCGTTGTCTGGCACGGACACCTCCGCACCCCTTCCTGCGCCGCACGGCCGGTCCGGCTCGTACAAGCTCCCTATTCCCATTCCGTAACGGGCTGAACGCTAGCGGTCAGGAGTTACCGGGGCTCTTGCGACAAGCCCCGGCGTTCACGCCGGGGATGAATGCGTCTCAAGGCTGCTGTGACCAGCTTGGACACGGCGACCTTGGGCGGGTAGTTGATCAGGAGGTGGACGTGATCGCGTTCGCCGTTGAACTCCGTCAGCTCCGCCTCGAAGTCCTCACACACCTTCCGCATGACCTCTTCGCAGCGCGTCAGCATGTCATCGTCGAACACTCCGCGACGGTGTTTGGTCACAAAGACCAAGTGAACGTGCAACGCCGAAACCACACGCCTGCCACGCCTGTAATCATTCACCTGATCCAGGAGACCAAATCGTAGTAGCGTCGCGGTCATGCAGCTCCGCTACAACTACAGGGCCTACCCGGATGCCTCCCAGTGCCGCGCTTTGGCGAAGGCGTTCGGGTGCGCGCGGGTGGTGTGGAACGACTGCCTGCGCGACCGTAGGGAAGCGCAGGCGGCGGGGCTGCCGTATGTGACGTCGGGGGAGCTGTCCCGGCGTCGCATCACCCAGGCCAAGCGCACTGAGGAGCGTGCCTGGCTCGCGGAGGTGTCGGCGGTCGTCCTGCAACAGTCCCTGCGGGACCTGGACACGGCGTACCGGAACTTCTTCGATTCGATCAAGGGCAAGCGGCGGGGCCGCAGGGTCGGGCCGCCGCGCTATAAGTCGAAGAAGGACACCCGGCAGTCGATCCGCCTGAACACCAACGCCTTCTCCCTCCAGGCCAACGGCACGGTGTACGTGGCCAAGGTCGGCAACCTCAAGGTCAGGTGGTCGCGCCGGCTTCCGGCCCCGCCCACCTCCCTGACCGTCACCCTGGACAGCTCCGGGCGGTACTTCCTCAGCTTCGTCGTGGACACCGAGCCCGACATCCTCCCCGAGGAGCAGGCCGACACCGGTATCGACCTCGGTCTGTCCGCGTTCGCTGTTCTGTCCGACGGCCGGAGGATCGACAGTCCGCGTTTTCTGCGCCGGGCGGAGAGGAAGCTCAGGCGGCTTCAGCGGGAGCTGTCCCGCAAGGCCAGGGGGTCGAGGAACCGGGTCAAGGCCCGGGTCAAGGTCGCACGTCAGCATGCGCGGGTTGTGGACCGGCGCCGGGACTTTCACCACAAGGCATCCACACAGATCATTCGCGACAACCAAGCGGTGTATGTGGAAGACCTCGCGGTGTCCGGCCTCGGGCGTACCCGGCTGGCCAAGTCCGTGCACGACGCGGGATGGGCTGCCTTCGTCGGCATGCTGGAATACAAGGCCGCCAAACACGGCCGCACCTTCACCAGGGTGGGCCGGGCTTTCCCGTCCTCCCAGCTCTGCTCAACGTGCGGATTCCGGGACGGTCCCAAGCCCCTGCACATCCGGGAGTGGACCTGCGGTGAGTGTGGGGCCGTGCATGAGCGAGATCACAACGCAGCATGCAACGTCCTGGCCGAAGGACGCCGTATCGTCGCCGCCGGACGGGTGGAGACGTCAAACGCCTGTGGAGCGCGGGTAAGACGGGTACATGTGCCCGCACAGCGCGGTGAAGCAGGAAGCCCCCGGAAGGGTCAACCGACCCAGGCCGGAATCCCTGGACTTTAGGCCAGGGAGCACGTCAAGGGATGATCAAGACCTGCCACGTATCAGCCACTGATACGGGCGGCCGGGCCGCGGACCGCGTCTGAGACAATTGACCGCGTGCTGCAATCACTCCCCATGGCCCGAATCGATCTGCGCGGCGACGCCCTCCCCGACGGCGCCGCTCTGCGTGATCTCCTGCCCCGCGCCGAGTTCGACGTCGAGGCGGCGCTGGAGAAGGTGCGCCCGATCTGCGACGACGTGCGCCATCGCGGCACCGCGGCGCTGATCGACTACGCGCAGCGGTTCGACGGCGTGGCGATCGAGCGGGTGCGGGTTCCGGCCGAGGCGCTCACCCGCGCCCTGGCCGAGCTGGACCCGCAGGTCCGCGCGGCCCTGGAGGAGTCCATCCGGCGGGCCCGGCTGGTCCACCGCGAGCAGCGGCGCACCGACCACACCACCCGGGTCGTCCCCGGCGGCACCGTCACCGAGCGCTGGGTGCCGGTGGAGCGGGTCGGCCTGTACGTCCCGGGCGGCCTCGCCGTCTACCCGTCGTCCGTGGTGATGAACGTGGTCCCGGCCCAGGAGGCCGGCGTCGAGGGCATCGCGGTGACCTCCCCGCCGCAGCGGGAGTTCGGCGGCCTGCCGCACCCCACGATCCTCGCCGCCTGCGCCCTGCTCGGCGTGGACGAGGTGTACGCCGCGGGCGGCGCCCAGGCGATCGCGATGTTCGCCTACGGCACCGCGGAGTGCCGGCCGGTCAACCTGGTCACCGGCCCCGGCAACATCTATGTCGCCGCCGCGAAGCGCCTGCTCAAGGGCCGTGTCGGCATCGACGCCGAGGCCGGGCCGACCGAGATCGCCGTCCTCGCCGACGCCACCGCCGACCCGGTGCACGTCGCCGCCGACCTGATCAGCCAGGCCGAGCACGACACGATGGCCGCGGCCGTCCTGGTCACCGACTCCGTCGCGCTGGCCGAAGCCGTCGAGACCGAGCTGCGGACCCAGGTCGCCGCCACGAAGCACCGCGAGCGGATCGCCGAGGCCCTGGCGGGCCGGCAGTCCGCGATCGTGCTGGTCGACGGCGTGGACGAGGGGCTGCGGGTGGTCGACGCCTACGCCGCCGAGCACCTGGAGATCCAGACCGCCGACGCCGCCGCGGTCGCCGCCCGGGTACGCAACGCCGGCGCGGTCTTCGTCGGCCCCTACGCCCCGGTGTCGCTCGGCGACTACTGCGCCGGCAGCAACCACGTGCTGCCCACCGGCGGCTGCGCCTGCCACTCCTCCGGCCTGTCCGTGCAGTCCTTCCTGCGCGGCATCCACGTCGTGGACTACACCCGCGACGCCCTCGCCGAGATCACCCCGCTCGTGGTGACCCTCGCCGAGGCCGAGGACCTGCCCGCGCACGGCGCGGCCCTCAAGGCGCGTTTCACCGACAAGCCCGGTGCCGGCGGCGAGCCCGGCACCACCCGTGACGGAGAGGTTCCGCAGACCAAGTGACCGGGATCGACGACCTGCCCATCCGGGACGAGCTGCGCGGCAAGTCCCCGTACGGAGCGCCGCAGCTCGACGTACCCGTACGCCTGAACACCAACGAGAACCCCTACCCGCTCCCCGAGCCGCTGGTGCGGCGCATCGGCGAGCGGGTCACCGAGGCCGCCCGGCACCTCAACCGCTACCCCGACCGGGACGCGGTCGAGCTGCGCACGGCGCTCGCCGCCTACCTCACCCGCACCGCCGGGCACGCGGTGGAAGCCGCCAACGTGTGGGCCGCCAACGGCTCCAACGAGGTGCTCCAGCAGCTGCTCCAGGCCTTCGGCGGCCCCGGCCGCACGGCGATCGGCTTCGAGCCCTCGTACTCGATGCACGCGCTGATCTCCCGCGGCACCGGCACCGGCTGGATCTCCGGGCCCCGGAACGACGACTTCACCATCGACGTCGATGCCGCGGTCCGGACCATCGGCGAGCAGCGGCCCGACGTGGTCTTCATCTGCTCCCCGAACAACCCGACCGGCACCGCCGTCGACGCCGGGACCGTGCTCGCCCTGTACGAGGCGGCGCAGGCCGCGAAGCCCTCGCTGGTCGTGGTGGACGAGGCCTACGGCGAATTCAGCCACGGCGACTCGCTGCTGCCGCTGATCGAGGGCCGCCCGAACCTCGTCGTCAGCCGCACCATGTCCAAGGCCTTCGGCGCCGCCGGACTGCGGCTCGGCTACCTCGCCGCTCACCCGGCGGTCGTCGACGCCGTGCAGCTGGTCCGGCTGCCGTACCACCTGTCGGCCGTCACCCAGGCCACCGCGCTGGCGGCGCTCGAGCACACCGATACGCTGCTGGGGTACGTCGAGCAGCTCAAGACCGAGCGTGACCGCCTGGTCACCGAGCTCCGGGCGATGGGCTGCGAGGTCACCGACTCGGACGCGAACTTCGTCCAGTTCGGCCGCTTCGATAATGCGCACGCCGCCTGGCAGGCCCTGCTCGACCACGGTGTGCTGGTCCGTGACAACGGCGTCCCCGGACGGCTGAGGGTCACCGCGGGCACCCCCGCCGAGAACGACGCGTTCCTCGACGCCGTACGCGCGGTGATCAAGGAACGCAGCACGAAGGAGAACCGATGAGCCGTGTCGGCCGCGTGGAGCGCGCCACCAAGGAGACCTCCGTCCTCGTCGAGGTCGATCTCGACGGCACCGGAAAGGTCGATGTGTCGACCGGTGTCGGCTTCTACGACCACATGCTCGACCAGCTCGGCCGCCACGGCCTCTTCGACCTCACCGTGAAGACCGACGGCGACCTGCACATCGACAGCCACCACACCATCGAGGACACCGCCCTCGCCCTGGGCGCCGCCTTCAAGCAGGCCCTCGGCGACAAGGCCGGCATCTACCGGTTCGGCAACTGCACCGTCCCGCTGGACGAGTCCCTCGCCCAGGTCACCGTCGACCTCTCCGGCCGCCCCTACCTGGTGCACACCGAGCCGGAGAAGATGGCGCCGATGATCGGCGAGTACGACACCACCATGACCCGGCACATCCTGGAGTCGTTCGTCGCCCAGGCGCAGATCGCCCTGCACGTCCACGTGCCGTACGGGCGCAACGCACACCACATCGTCGAGTGCCAGTTCAAGGCCCTCGCCCGCGCGCTCCGCTACGCCTGCGAGCGGGACCCGCGCGCCGCCGGAATCATCCCCTCGACCAAGGGCGCTCTGTGAACACCCTCTCGACCGTCCTCATCATCGTCGGTCTGTTCCTGCTCGGTGGCGTCTACTCCTTCGCCAAGCAGAAGCTGCCCAAGGGCGTCATCGTGCTGCTCGGTCTCGCCTCGGCGATGTGCCTGGTCGCCGGTGTGATGCGGCTCCAGGGGGTGTGGGCATGACCGGGACCGCCAAGAGCGTCGTCGTCTTCGACTACGGCTTCGGCAACGTCCGCTCCGCCGAGCGCGCCCTGGCCCGGGCCGGCGCCGACGTCGAGATCACCCGCGACTACGACAAGGCCATGGCCGCCGACGGACTGCTCGTCCCCGGCGTCGGGGCCTTCGCCGCCTGCATGGCCGGCCTCAAGGAGGCCCGCGGCGACTGGATCGTCGGCCGGCGCCTGGCCGGCGGCCGCCCCGTCATGGGCATCTGCGTCGGCATGCAGGTCCTCTTCGCCCGCGGCATCGAGCACGGCATCGAGACCGACGGGCTGGACGAGTGGCCCGGCACCGTCGAACCGCTGCGCGCCCCCGTCGTCCCGCACATGGGCTGGAACACCGTGAAGCCCGCCGAGGGCTCCCGGCTCTTCGCCGGCCTCGACGCCGAGAGCCGCTACTACTTCGTGCACTCCTACGCCGTGCGCGACTGGGACTTCGAGACCGGCAACGCCGCCCTGCGAGCCCCCCGGGTCACCTGGTCCACCCACGGCGAACCGTTCGTCGCGGCCGTCGAGAACGGCCCGCTGTGCGCCACCCAGTTCCACCCCGAGAAGTCCGGCGACGCCGGCGCGCAGCTCCTGCGCAACTGGCTCGACACGCTATGACCTCCGGCGCCCGCAGCGGATCCGCCGGCCCCCACGGCGCACCAGCCGGGGCCGGCCGGGCCGTGGCGGGCTGCCTCCGCCGGCCGCAACCTCCCTCACCGTAAGGTCCCGCCATGAGCACCCACCGCCTCGAACTCCTCCCCGCCGTCGACGTCCGCGACGGCCAGGCCGTCCGCCTCGTGCACGGCGAGTCCGGCTCCGAGACGTCCTACGGCGACCCGCTGGAGGCCGCCCTCGCCTGGCAGCGGGCGGGTGCCGAGTGGCTGCACCTGGTCGACCTCGACGCGGCGTTCGGCACCGGCGACAACCGGGCGCAGATCGCCGCGGTCGCCCAGTCCATGGACATCAAGGTGGAGCTCTCCGGCGGCATCCGTGACGACAGCACCCTCGCCGCCGCCCTGGCCACCGGCTGCACCCGGGTCAACCTCGGCACCGCCGCCCTGGAGACCCCCGAGTGGGTCGCCAAGGTCATCGCCGAGTACGGCGACCGGATCGCCGTGGGCCTGGACGTCCGCGGCACCACGCTCCGCGGCCGCGGCTGGACCCGCGACGGCGGCGACCTCTACGAGACGCTCGCCCGCCTCGACTCCGAGGGCTGCGCCCGGTACGTCGTCACCGACATCGCCAAGGACGGCACCCTCCAGGGCCCCAACCTGGAACTCCTGAAGAACGTCTGCGCCGCCACCGACAAGCCGGTGGTCGCCTCCGGCGGTGTCTCCTCCCTCGACGACCTGCGGGCCATCGCCGGTCTGGTGCCGGAGGGTGTGGAAGGCGCCATCGTGGGCAAGGCCCTCTACGCCAAGGCATTCACCCTCGAAGAGGCGTTGGAGGCAGTGTCCGGATGAGCGATGCCGTGCAGCGAGTACAGTCCGACAGTCCGTGGGAGGAGACGATCGGCTTCGCCCGCGCGGTCGCGGCCGGGGACCGGGTCCTCGTCTCCGGCACTATGCCGTTCACCGGCAGAGTGCTGCACGGTGAGGGCGACCCGTACGAGCAGGCGAAGGCCGCCTTCCGCAACGCGCTGACCGCGCTGGAGAAGTTCGGCCTCGGCCCCGAGAGCGTCATCCGCACCCGCATGTACCTCACCCACGCCCGTGACGTGGACGCGGTCGGCCGCGCCCACCAGGAGCTCTTCGACGCCGTACGCCCGGCCGCGACCCTCGTCGTGGTCTCCGGCTTCGTGGACTCGCGGGTGCTGGTCGAGGTCGAAGTAGAAGCATTCAGAGGAGCCAGCAGCTCATGACCCTCGCGGTCCGAGTCATTCCCTGCCTGGACGTCGACGGCGGCCGGGTCGTCAAGGGCGTCAACTTCCAGAACCTGCGCGACGCGGGCGACCCCGTGGAGATGGCGAAGCTGTACGACGCCGAGGGCGCCGACGAGCTCACCTTCCTCGACATCACCGCCTCCTCGGGGGACCGCGAGACCACCTACGACGTGGTGCGGCGCACCGCCGAGCAGGTGTTCATCCCGCTGACCGTCGGCGGCGGCGTCCGCACCACGGACGACGTCGACAAGCTGCTGCGGGCCGGTGCCGACAAGGTCGGCGTCAACACCGCGGCCATCGCCCGCCCCGAGCTGATCCAGGAGATCGCCGAGCGGTTCGGCCGGCAGGTCCTCGTCCTGTCGGTGGACGCCCGCCGCTGCCCGGAGGGCACGGTGACCGACTCCGGCTTCGAGGTCACCACCCACGGCGGCCGCCGCGGCACCGGCCTGGACGCCGTCGAGTGGGCGCACCGCGCGGCGGAGCTCGGCGCCGGTGAGATCCTGCTCAACTCGATGGACGCGGACGGCACCAAGGACGGCTACGACACCGCGATGATCGAGGCGGTCCGCGCCCGCGTCACCATCCCGGTCATCGCCTCCGGCGGCGCCGGCAAACTGGACGACTTCGCCCCGGCGGTCGCCGCCGGCGCGGACGCGGTCCTCGCCGCGTCGGTCTTCCACTTCGGCGACCTGCGCATCGGCGAGGTCAAGAACACCCTGCGGGCGGCGGGGCACCCGGTGCGCTGACGCGGGCTTCGCCGCGGCGTCTTCCGCGGCATGCCCGGGTGGCGTTGAGCCCGACCGACGGGACGGCGGCTCGGACGGTGTCCGGGGCGGCTGTCCCGTCGGTGTCCTGCGGGGAGGTGGCCGCGGTCGCCGGGCATCAGTCCCGTGCAGCGCCCTCCGGCCACAACACCCGCACCGGCACGTTGTGGCGTTCGGCATGTGCCACCACATCCGCCGTACCACCGTGGCCGCGGGCGGGCTTGCCGTCCCACACGGCCAGGAGTTCGTCCGCGAGGCCGACCATGAGTTCGCTCCCGGCCATGTGAGCCGCGGAGTCGGACGTGGTCATTCCCGTGCTGTGCACAACCGACGCCCGGTTCGTCAGGGCGTCGTAGAGCGGCCAGTGGGACTCGGGCAACCCTTCCCGGTACTCCTCGGCGGGAACGACGATTTCGAGTCGTCCACCGTGCTCCAGCACCGCTTCGGCGAACCATGAGTCCGGCCCATCGGCGATGCATGACACCGCGGTCAGACCGGAGGCGTCGTATGCGCGGACGGCCGTGGCGAGGAGCAGCCGCACCTGCTGCTCGACGTCGCTGCTCAGCCCTCGGTGACCGGTGATCCCGACGTACATGGAACGTTCCCTCCTACAAGTGGACACCATGAAGGCGCTCATCGAATTCCCGCACGATCTTTGGTGGTGTGTTCCCCGTGCGGTGGTGCATCCCGTCAGGTGTTCTGGGACGTACGGACGGGGCGAGCGGGAGGGCCCCGCCGGGCCGTCTTCGACGGTGCTACCAGGCCGGGCCGCTGTCGTGCAGGTAGATCGGTCCGCCACTCAAGGCTTGTAGAGTGGAGTTCAGCCGATTCCTCAGCCGTTCCGGGAGCAACTCCCGTGCCCTGACGGGGGAGACGAATGCGGCCTCGGACAGTTCTTCGTCGTGCGGGACCAGGCCCTGCGTCCGATGGCCGACGAGGGTACCGCCGTCGAAAACGAAAGCGAGCTGGTCGTCCCACGGTCCGTGCGGCGGCACCCAGTCGACCACCAGCAGGCCACGCAGTACGACGTCGAGCCCCAGTTCCTCGGCCAGCTCCCGCACCGCTGCGCTCTCCGGTGGCTCATTCGCCTCCGCCATACCACCCGGGAGATCCCAGCCCGGCTTGTATGTGGGATTCACCAGCAGCACACGCCCCGTCGCATCACGCAGCAGCACGTCCGCCGCGACCCGCTTGCGCGCCTGGGTGGCGTTGCCCTCGGCGAGATAGGCGTTCCATGCGTCGGGGTCGGCAGGTGTGGGCCTCATGCGGGGGGCGCCTCCCGGAGGGGGAAGTTCCGTGAACCGGCTCGGTGGGAGGGCCGCGGTCACGCGCAGGGGCCGGTCGGCGCTCCCGCCGGCCGGCCCCTGCGCTTCTACCGGGCGTCTTCGCTAGAGCGCCACGCCCAGCTTCGCCTCGTATGCCCGGGCCACCGCTTCCTTGTCGCCCTCCAGTTCCACGCGGGCCACCTCCTGGCGGCCGAAGGCGAACAGCAGCAGTTCGCCAGGCTCCCCGGTGACCGTCACCACGGGGGTGCCGCGGTGGGCGACCGCGGTCCGGCCGTCGGGGCGGCGGAGCACCAGGCCGACCGGGGACCGGCGGCCCAGCAGCCGTGCCACCTTCTCCAGGCGGGACCACAGGGCGTCCGAGAACACCGGGTCCAGGTCCCGCGGGCTCCAGTCCGGCTGCGCGCGGCGTACGTCCTCGGCGTGGATGAAGAACTCCACGGTGTTGGCGGCCTCGTCGATCTGCTTCAGACCGTACGGCGAGAGGGCGGGCGGCCCGGTACGGATCAGGTGGAGGAGCTCCTCGTACGGCTTGGCGGCGAACTCCGCCTGCACCCGCTCCAGTCGCGGGGCGAGGGGCTTCAGCAGTATCCCCACCGCGGCGTCACCACGGCGCTCGCGCACCACCACGTGGGCGGCCAGATCGCGGGTGTTCCAGCCCTCGCAGAGTGTCGGGGCGACCGGGCCCGCGGACTCCAACAGTTCAGCGAGGAGCAGACGTTCACGCTTCGCATGGGTCGACATGCCGCCAGCGTACGACCGGCACCCCGGCCCCGCCACGGCGCCGCGCGGGCATTCCGGGAGGGCGTGCCGCGGTGCCGGCGCCCGGAGCGGGGCGCGGCTCAGCTCGCCAGCGGGCCGGTCATCTTCTTCCCGTCGGGCCCGTCGCTCAGGGTCAGCGCACAGGAGATCCGCTTCTCGTCGCGTATGCGGTAGGTCTGCAGGGACGGGTAGAGCGCGTAGCTGTAGTACTGCCGGCCGTCCTCCGGCACGGACTTCATCCGGGACGTCACCGCCTTCTCGCACAGCTTCAGGGACTTCTCCTGGAGCTTGCGCTCGGAGGAGAAGTCGCCGCTCAGCGTGGCGTTGGCGACGACCTCGCCGTCGTGCGCAGTACGGCACGAGCGGGTCTCGATCTCGGAGACGGACGGGTCGAGCGCCGGGTGGTCGAAGCACTGGCCCGGGGCGAGCGCGACGAACGGCACCAGATCGCCCGCGGACGGCGCGGCACTGGACGGCGCGGCCGGGGGCGAGGCCTGACCGCCCGCGCCGGGGGCGCCCGGCCGCCGGTCCGCATCCGCCGTGCGGCGGCTGTCCGGCTTGGCGTCGGCCCTGGCGCCGCCGTCGTCCGAGCCCAGGAAGAGCAGAAAGCTGCCCACGGCCAGCCCGGCCACCAGCACGCCCGCGATGAAGAGCGCGGCGATCTTCGGCCCGTTGGGCCCGCCCGGGCCGGACGGACCGGTGCCTCCGGGAACGGGCGGCGGGTAGGCGCCGTAGCCGCTCCGGGGCGGGCCGTACGCCTGCGGCGGGCCGAAGCCGCCCCCCTGTGCCGGGCCGTATCCCGGGCCCTGGCCGGCCCCCTGCGCCGGGCCGTATCCGGGACCCTGGCCCGTGCCCTGCGCCGGGCCGTGGCCCGGGGCGGATCCGAAGCCCTGCGGCGGCCCGAAGCCGCCCGCGGCGGGTTGCGGAGCGTCGTGCGGCGGGGGCGGAGTGGTCATGCCGGAAGCATGCCGCACCGCACTGACATCCGGCTCATCGGGTCGTGGAATCCAGTCGAGTTGGCGGTGAACGGGAGGTGTCCGGCAGACGGAACCGGCCGGTCCGGGGCCCCGCGCGGTGAGAGCTGCACCCGGCCCGCCCCGCACTCCGGGAGCGGGACCGGCCGAACAGTCCGGACGGGGCGAGCGGGCCGGACGGGCCGAACAGGCCGGGGAGAGGTGAGGTCCGGGCGGACCGGCCGGCGGCGCACCCCGGCCGTCCGACGCGGCACAATGGACCGCATGTCCAGCACCGCACGCCCCTCCGACCTCGACCCCGCCATCGTCGCCCGCCTCAAGCGGACCGACGACGGGCTCTTCCCCGCCGTCGCCCAGCAGTACGACACCGGCGAAGTGCTGATGCTCGGCTGGATGGACGACGAGGCGCTGCACCGCACGCTCACCACCGGCCGCTGCACCTACTGGAGCCGCAGCCGCGGGGAGTACTGGGTCAAGGGCGACACCTCCGGCCACGTCCAGCACGTGAAGTCCGTGGCCCTGGACTGCGACGCCGACACCGTGCTGGTCAAGGTCGACCAGGTCGGCGCCGCCTGCCACACCGGCGACCGCACCTGCTTCGACGCCGGGGACCTCCCCCTGGGGCCCCGCGTCTGACAGGGCCTCCGCCCAACTCCGGCCTCCGCCCGACTCCGGCTTCCGCCACTCCCGCCGCTGGCCACGATCCCGCCGTCGGGCCACGATCCGGCCGTCGGCCACGATCCCAGCCAACTAGGATCCAGGATCATGAGCACGGGCGCTGTCACGATGGACCTCGAGACCTTCCGCAAGCTGGCGGCCGACCGCCGCGTCATCCCCGTCAGCCGCAGGCTGCTCGCGGACGGTGACACCCCGGTCGGCCTCTACCGCAAACTCGCGGCGGAGCGCCCCGGCACGTTCCTGCTCGAATCCGCCGAGAACGGCCGCTCCTGGTCCCGCTACTCCTTCGTCGGCGTCCACAGCGCCGCCACGCTCACCGTCCGGGACGGAGCGGCGCACTGGCTGGGCAGCCCGCCCGTCGGCGTCCCCACCGACGGCGACCCGCTGGACGCCCTGCGCGCCACCGTCGAGGCCCTGCACACCCCGCGGGACCTGATGACCGACGGCGGTGACGGGCATCTGCCGCCCTTCACCGGCGGCATGGTCGGCTACCTCGGCTACGACATCGTGCGCCGCCTCGAACGCATCGGGGACAGCACCCGGGACGACCTCGGGCTGCCCGAGCTGACCATGCTCCTGACCTCGGACCTCGCCGTCCTCGACCACTGGGACGGCACCGTCCTGCTGATCGCCAACGCGATCAACCACAACGCCCTCGACTCCGGCGTGGACGAGGCCTACGCGGACGCCGTCGCCCGCCTCGACGCGATGACCGCCGACCTGTCGCGGCCCGCGCCGGCGAGCGCCGCGCCGCTGCCGCCCTCGCAGCTGCCCCCGTTCTCCGCGCTCTGGGGCGGGTCCGCCTACCAGGAGGCGGTCGAGGAGATCAAGGAGCGCATCCGGGCGGGCGAGGCGTTCCAGGTGGTGCCCTCGCAGCGGTTCGAGACGCCGTGCCCCGCGTCGGCGCTCGACGTCTACCGGGTGCTGCGCGCCACCAACCCCAGCCCGTACATGTACCTCTTCCGCTTCCCCGGCATCGACGGGGCCGAGGGCTTCGACGTCGTCGGATCCAGCCCCGAGGCGCTGGTGAAGGTCGAGGACGGCCGCGCGATGGTGCACCCCATCGCGGGCACCCGGCCGCGCGGCGCCACCCCGCAGGAGGACGCCGCCCTCGCCGAGGAACTGCTCGCCGACCCCAAGGAGCGCGCCGAGCACCTGATGCTCGTCGACCTCGGCCGCAACGACCTGGGACGGGTCTGTGAGCCCGGCAGCGTCGAGGTCGTCGACTTCATGTCCATCGAGCGCTACAGCCACGTCATGCACATCGTGTCGACCGTCGTCGGCCGGGTGGGAGAGGGGCGGACCGCCTTCGACGTGCTCACCGCCTGCTTCCCGGCCGGAACGCTCTCCGGCGCGCCCAAGCCCCGGGCGATGCAGATCATCGAGGAGCTGGAGCCGACCCGCCGCGGGCTGTACGGCGGCTGCGTCGGCTACCTCGACTTCGCCGGGGACTCCGACACCGCGATCGCCATCCGTACCGCAGTGCTGCGCGAGGGTACGGCGTACGTCCAGGCGGGAGCGGGTGTGGTCGCGGACTCCGACCCCGTCGCGGAGGACACCGAGTGCCGCAACAAGGCCGCGGCCGTGCTCCGCGCCATCGCGATGGCGAGCGGCCTGGAGGCGCGGTAGCGGTCCCTGAAAGCACCACGTGCGGTCCTCCCCGGGCGGTGCCCGGCCGACGACTGCGTAGGGGCGGCCCGGCGCCCGCCGGGGGGCGCGTGACGGGGAGCCGTGCGGACGCGGGATAGTGGTGGGGTGAGCGCCGTACCCCAGCCCCGCACCGAAGCCGCCGAGAACCCGCCCGCCGAGCCCGCAGCCCGCGCCGGCGGCGGGCGGCGCAGTCTCGCCGTCGCCCTGCTGATCGGCGCCCTGGGCGCCGCGCTGGTGCTCCTCACCGGGGCCCAGACCTGGGGAGAGGGCCGGACCGGCGCCGGGCAGGGCGCACTCCCGGTCTCCGCCGACGGCCGCGACGTCACCGGCCTGCCCGCCGCGCTCGCCGTGGTCGGCCTCGCCGCCCTCGTCGCGGTCCTCGCCGTGCGCCGCCTCGGCCGGATCGCCGTCGCCGCCCTGCTCACGCTCTGCGGCGCCGCGATCGTCCTCACCTCCGTCCTCGGGGCGACCGACACCGACGCGCTGCGCGCCGAGGCTGCGAAGGCCACCGGACTCGCCGACGCCGGGGTCGCACACGTCAGCCACACCGCCTGGCCCTGGCTCTCCGCCGCCGGCGGGGTCCTGCTGCTGCTCGCGGGGCTGCTCGCGCTCCGGTACGGCCGTGGGTGGCCCGCCATGTCGGGCCGGTACGAGCGGGCGGAGCGCCCCGCCCGGGGCCGTACGCTGGCCGCCGCCGACCCCGACCGGCCCGAGGAGCTGTGGAAGGCCCTCGACCGCGGCGAGGACCCGACCCGCGGGGACTGACGGCGCGCCTGGAGCTCGCGGGGACTGACTGACTGCCGTCTGGATGCCCGTCTGGATGCCCGTGGGGGCTGACCGCCGTCTGCGTGCCCGCCCTGGATCCGGCCTGGATCCGGCCTGGATCCGGCCTGGATCAGGGCGGTCGGCATGCGGTCGGCGCGGATCCGACGCGCGGGGGACTGACCCCCTCGGGTGGTTCCCGGCCGGCCCGCCCGCCGGTTCCCCGACCGGCAGGCACCCCGGCCCCTTCGCGGCAGGGCGCACGACCGGTCCCCGGGGACCGGGGGACTCGACAGCAGACCGGCGGTGGGGACACGGCCCGCCGGCAGCGGGTCGCCGGCCGATCCACCACTGATCCGGTTGGGCCGACCCCCGCTCACACCCGCCCCATGCGTCGGGGAGAATGAGCCTGAGCTTTCACCGCACCCCGACCCGGGGGCCGTTCCCCGTGGACTTCAGCCCCGGGGAGCGACACTGCAACGAGGAGTACTCATGGCGGGCAACGCCCACGGACACACCCCGGCCGCCTGGACCGGCGTCACCATCGCCTTCATCGGCTTCGCCATCTCCGGTGCCTACACGGTCGCGGCCGAGCCCGTCGGCTTCGTGGCGGGCCTTGTCGTCGTCGCCATCGGTGGTCTCGTGGGCCTGGCGATGCGTGCCGCGGGCATGGGGCAGCCCAAGTCCACCGCCGTCCAGCGCCCGCAGGCCGCCCAGCCGCAGAGCTGACCGCTGGCGAGGACCTGAACCGCCACGTCCCGGCCGGAGTCGCCGCCCCGGCCGGGACGCGGCGGTTCCGGGCGAGGGCGGGCCCGGGGCCAGGGCCCGGTGCGGGTTCCGGCCTGCGAATGCGGAGGGGCCCGGTTCGGGTGCCCTGCGCGGGCCGGGGCCGGAACCCAGGGTCGTGGTCCGTAGGACCGGTGTGACGCGGTGGTGCGTTCGGCAGGCCACGGACCCGGCCCCGCTCCGCCGGTGAGCGAGCCCGTGCCGGCCGCGGCCCGTGCCGCTCGCGGGCCGTGCTGAGCTGCGCCGTCCGCCGTCTGCGAGGACACTCGGCGGTGTGAGCGACGAATCCGTGGAGCAGCCCGCCGGCGCAGTGTCCGGCACCGCAGTGTCCGGCAGCGCAGGGCCCGGCACCGCAGCCCCCCGCACCGCAGTGCCCCCGGGCGGCCCGCCGGCCGGTACTCCCGGCCCGGCGCGGACCGGGAGCACCGGCCGGGGAGCCGCCGTGGTGCCCCCGCTCGCCGTCCTCGCCGGAGTGGTCGCGGCCTTCGGCTGGGTCGCCGCGGTGGATCCGAACGAGCCCGGCCACTACCCCGCCTGCCCGCTGCTCCGCTGGACCGGGATCCACTGCCCCGGCTGCGGGGGCCTGCGCAGCGCCCACGCCGTCGCCCACGGCGAGCTGGCCACCGCGCTCCACGCCAACGCCCTGGCGGTCCTGGCGTACGCCGGGTTCGCCGTCTTCCTCGCCGTCTGGCTCGTCCGGGCGGCGACCGGGCGCCCCTTGGAGCTGCGGCCGCGCCCCGTCCACGGGTGGTCGCTCGCGGCGCTGGCACTGATCTTCACCGCTGTCCGGAATACGCCCCTCGGAAGGGGGCTGGTGCCATGAGGCCGACCCTGCCGAGCGCTGCGGAAGTTCCGCTGGTCCAGCGGAATGTCCAGGTCGTGGGACTGCGGTCCACCGGATGCGGGACCTCCGCCTTCGGCCGGATACCATCGCAGTGCCCCAGGAAGCACCGGATGGGGCAGCGCCTTCAGGGCGCAGACCGATTGCTCAGGACCGGAAGGGGGCCTCTCGCGTGAGTGTGCTCGACGAGATCATCGACGGAGTCCGCGCCGACCTCGCCGAGCGGCAGGCGCGCGTCAGCCTCGACGAGCTCAAGGAGCGGGCCGCGAAGGCTCCCCAGGCCAAGGACGGCGCCGCCGCGCTCCGCGGTGACAGCGTCAAGGTGATCTGCGAGGTCAAGCGCTCCAGCCCGTCCAAGGGCGCGCTCGCCGCGATCGCCGACCCGGCCGGGCTCGCCGCCGACTACGAAGCGGGCGGCGCGTCCGTCATCAGCGTCCTCACCGAGCAGCGCAAGTTCGGCGGCTCGCTGGCCGACCTCGAGGCCGTCCGGGCCAAGGTCGACATCCCGGTGCTGCGCAAGGACTTCATCGTCACCGCCTACCAGCTGTGGGAGGCCCGGGCGTACGGCGCGGACCTCGCCCTGCTGATCGTGGCCGCCCTCGACCAGGAAGCCCTGGTGTCGCTGATCGAGCGGGCCGAGTCCATCGGGCTCACCCCGCTCGTCGAGGCGCACGACGAGGAGGAGGCCGAGCGGGCGGTGGCCGCCGGAGCGCGGATCATCGGGATCAACGCCCGCAACCTCAAGACCCTCGAGGTGGACCGCGGCAACTTCGCGCGCATCGCGCCGGAGATCCCGGACCACGTCGTGAAGATCGCGGAATCGGGTGTGCGCGGGCCGCACGACCTGATCGCCTACGCGAACGAGGGCGCCGACGCCGTGCTGGTGGGCGAGTCGCTCGTCACCGGGCGGGACCCGAAGGCGGCCGTGGCCGACCTGGTGGCCGCCGGTGCGCACCCGGCGCTGCGGCACGGGCGGGGCTGAGACCGTCGTGCACGCCTACGCCCGGTTGGCTCGCGGCTGCAGGCCGCGGGGCTGTCGCGCGCCTGCGCGTCGGGTGCGGGGGCGTCGGGTGCGGTATGTGATCGGCTGTGAGCCGGGGCAGGTCAACGGGATGCGATGGCGTCGGGCGACTGCGCTTTAGCCGTCCGGCTCGGGCTGCGGGTTTTCTGCCTGCGGGGTCGTGTTCCCGGGGTCGCGTCTGCACGGGGTTGTGTCCTCGGGCTCGCGTCTGCGGGGCCGGTGGGCTGTGCGGGTCGCTGGTGGCGTGAGGTGTCTTTGCTGCCGGTCGTTGCGTGAGTGACGGTGCCGGGGCCTCCGGGCTGGGGGTTCCGGGAACGTATATTTACGGGCCCTGGGGGCCCACAAATACACGGCAGCTTCCCGGAACCCCCAGCCCTCCGGCCCCGTCACCTCCCGTCGGTGGCCCGATCTCCCCGGCCCCGGAGGTAGCTTCCGTCGGTGGCCCGCCTCGCGTTCGTCTCGCGGCTCCCGGTGGGTCGCGACGTGGCTTTCCTGGCCGTGCCCGGACGGGCGATAGCGCAGTTGCCTTCGCGTAGCGTTGTTCCTATGCCGAGATATATGGGGCACTGCCCCTTTTGAGGAGTACGTCGGATGTCGTCTGACTTCTTCATTCCGGACCCCGAGGGCCGCATTCCCAGTGCCGAGGGGTACTTCGGTGCCTTCGGTGGCAAGTTCATTCCCGAGGCGCTGGTCGCCGCGGTGGACGAGGTGGCCGCCGAGTACGAGAAGGCGAAGGCCGATCCGGCCTTCGCGGCCGAGCTGGAGGACCTGCTCGTCAACTACACGGGCCGGCCGAGCGCCCTCACCGAGGTGACCCGGTTCGCCGAGCACGCCGGGGGAGCGCGGATCTTCCTCAAGCGGGAGGACCTCAACCACACCGGGTCCCACAAGATCAACAATGTGCTGGGGCAGGCCCTGCTGACCAAGCGCATGGGCAAGACCCGGGTCATCGCCGAGACCGGTGCCGGCCAGCACGGCGTCGCCACCGCGACGGCCTGTGCGCTGTTCGGTCTCGAGTGCGTGATCTACATGGGCGAGATCGACACCGAGCGGCAGGCCCTCAACGTGGCCCGGATGCGGATGCTCGGGGCGGAGGTCGTCGCCGTGAAGTCGGGCAGCCGGACCCTGAAGGACGCGATCAACGAGGCGTTCCGCGACTGGGTCGCCAACGTCGACCGGACGCACTACCTGTTCGGGACGGTCGCGGGGCCGCACCCGTTCCCGGCCATGGTGCGGGACTTCCACCGGGTGATCGGCGTCGAGGCGCGGCGGCAGCTCCTGGAGCGCACCGGGCGCCTGCCGGACGCCGTGGCCGCGTGCGTCGGCGGCGGCTCGAACGCCATCGGCCTGTTCCACGCCTTCATCCCCGACGAGAGCGTGCGGCTGGTCGGTCTGGAGGCCGCGGGCCACGGCGTCGAGTCCGGTGAGCACGCCGCCACCCTGAGCGTCGGCGAGCCGGGCATCCTGCACGGCTCCCGCAGCTACGTGCTCCAGGACGACGAGGGGCAGATCACCGAGCCGTACTCGATCTCGGCCGGTCTGGACTACCCGGGCATCGGCCCCGAGCACTCGTATCTGAAGGACGCCGGCCGTGCCGAGTACCGGCCGGTCACGGACGACCAGGCGATGCAGGCGCTGCGGCTGCTCTCGGAGACCGAGGGCATCATCCCGGCGATCGAGAGCGCCCACGCCCTGCACGGGGCGCTGGAGCTGGGCCGGGAGCTGGGGCCGGACGGGCTGGTGCTCGTCAATCTCTCCGGCCGCGGCGACAAGGACATGGACACCGCTGCCCGGTACTTCGGGCTGTACGACCCGACGGACGCCGTCGAGGCCGACGAGACCGAGGGGACCGAGTGATGGCGGGAAACGTGGAGCTGCTGGGTTCCGTGCTGGCCCGGGCGAAGGAGGAGGGCCGGTCCGCGCTCGTCGGATATCTGCCGGCCGGATTCCCGACCGTCGACGCCGGTGTCCGGGCCGTGACCGCGATGGTCGAGGGCGGCTGCGACATCGTCGAGGTGGGCCTGCCGCACAGCGACCCGGTCCTGGACGGCCCGGTCATCCAGACCGCCGACGACATCGCCCTCCGGGGCGGGGTGCGGATCGCCGACGTCGTGCGGACGGTCCGCGAGGCGCACGCCGCGACCGGGGCGCCGGTGCTGTGCATGACGTACTGGAACCCCGTCGACCGCTACGGCGCCGAGCGGTTCGCCGCCGAGCTGGCCGAGGCCGGGGGAGCGGGCTGCATCCTGCCCGACCTGCCGGTCGAGGAGTCCGAGGTGTGGCGGAAGGCCGCCGAGCAGCACGGTCTGGCGACGGTCTTCGTGGTCGCGCCCAGCAGCCGTGACGAACGGCTCGCCAAGATCACCGCGGTGGGCAGCGGCTTCGTCTACGCGGCCTCGCTCATGGGCGTCACCGGCACCCGGGAGTCGGTCGGGGAGCAGGCCCAGGACCTGGTGCGGCGCACCAAGGCGACCACCGCGCTGCCGGTCTGCGTCGGGCTCGGGGTGTCCGACGCGGACCAGGCCGCTCAGGTGGCTCAGTTCGCGGACGGGGTGATCGTCGGATCCGCCTTCGTCAAGCGGCTGCTCGACGCCCCGGACCTGGAGACCGGTCTCACCGGGGTCCGGACGCTCGCGGGCGAGCTGGCGGAGGGCGTCCGCCGCCGCGGCTGACTCGCCCATAAGGGTGGATCTGCGACCGGGGAGGCCGCTTAAGGCCTCCCCGGTTCGTTCCTTCAGGGTGTGAGCGACAAGAACCGAGAGGGAAAGCGCAGCGCCCGCGAGCGGCTGCAGGAAGAGCGCGATCGGGAGAGGTCCCGGGACAAGCGCAAGCGGGCGCTGATCGTCGGCGCCGCCGGAGTGGCGGTGCTCGGCATCGCCGCGGCCATCGGCGTCGCGGTCAGCAGCACCGGGAGCGACGACGAGGCCGAGGGGCCCGTGGTCGCGCCGACCGGGGCGAACGGCGAGGACAGCCTGGCGATCCCGGTGGGGAAGCCCGCCGCGCCGTCGGTGCTCACGGTCTACGAGGACTTCCGCTGCCCGGCCTGTGCCCAGTTCGAGCGCGGCTTCCGCAGCACCGTCCACGAGCTGGAGCGCGCGGGCCGGCTCCGGGCCCAGTACCACCTGGTCACCATCATCGACGGCAATCTGGGCGGCCGGGGCTCGCTGAACGCGGCCAACGCGGCGGCCTGCGCCCAGGACGCCGGCAAGTTCCAGCCGTACCACGACGTGCTCTACGACAATCAGCCGCCGGAGCAGAACGACGCCTTCGCCAACAAGGACTATCTGATCGAGCTGGCGGGCAAGGTGCCCGGCCTGGTCACCGACACCTTCCGCACCTGCGTCGAGGACGGCTCCCACGACGCCTGGGTGCAGAAGGCCAACGAGGCCTTCACCAGCTCCAACCGCCAGGGCACCCCGACCGTGCTGCTCAATGGCAAGGACGTCTACAGCAACCAGCAGGATCCGCTGACCCCGCAGAAGCTGAGGAAGGCCGTCGAGGACGCCGCGAAGTCCGCGTCGCCCACGGGACAGTAGGGGCGCAAGGGGCTGACGTTACGCAGCCGTTGCCGGGCGGATTGCCGCACTTCCCGTCCGGCACGGTAGCGTCGGTGTCGCCATGGACCTCGCATACATTCCCAGCCCGTCGACCGGCGTGATCCACCTCGGACCGATCCCGCTGCGCGGCTACGCGTTCTGCATCATCCTCGGCGTATTCGCCGCCGTCTGGCTCGGCAACCGCCGGTGGGTCGCGCGCGGCGGCCTGGCCGGGACCGTCGCCGACATCGCCGTCTGGGCGGTGCCGTTCGGCCTGGTCGGCGGCCGCCTCTACCACGTGATCACCACGTACGAGCCGTACTTCGGCAAGAACGGGAACCCGGTCGACGCCCTCAAGATCTGGGAGGGCGGCCTCGGTATCTGGGGCGCCATCGCCCTCGGCGCGGTCGGCGCCTGGATCGGCTGCCGGCGCCGGGGCATCCCGCTCCCCGCGTACGCGGACGCGGTCGCGCCCGGTATCGCGCTCGCCCAGGCGCTCGGCCGCTGGGGCAACTGGTTCAACCAGGAGCTCTACGGCAAGCCGACCGACGTGCCCTGGGCCCTGAAGATCGACGCCAACCCCGCCGTGGGCAAGATCGCGGGCACCTACCACCCGACGTTCCTGTACGAGTCGCTGTGGTGCGTGGGCGTGGCCCTGCTGGTCATCTGGGCGGACCGCCGCTTCAAGCTCGGCCACGGCCGGGCGTTCGCGCTCTACGTCGCCGCCTACACCGTGGGCCGCGGCTGGATCGAGTACATGCGGATCGACGAGGCCCACCACATCCTGGGTGTCCGTCTCAATGTGTGGACCTCGATCCTGGTGTTCCTGGCCGCCGTCGGCTACATGATCGTCGCCGCCCGGAAGTTCCCGGGGCGCGAGGCCGTGGTCGAGCCCGCGGCGGAAGCGGCCCGCGCGGAGGACGGCGCCGGCGAGGGGGATGCCGAGGGCTCGCCCGCGGCGAAGGCCGCCACAAAGGGCGCGACGGCTACGAAGGCCACGAAGGACGTGAAGGACGCGAAGACCTCGGAAGGCGCGGCCGGCGGGCAGGGCGCGAAGTCCGGGGCCCTCGCGGAGAAGGACGCTGCCGCCGAGGAGAAGGGCAAGGGCACCGGGTCAGCGGTGTCGACGTCCGAGTCCGAGACCTCCAAGAAGTCCTGACCGCCGCACGACGCTCCGTACCACCTCACGACCGCCGGTCCGCACACAGCGGGCCGGCGGTCGTCGTGTGTGGCCCTCCTTGCGGGCCGCGCCCTCGACTTTTCCCCGCCCCGCGACGAAACCGCAGGTCACAGCGGTAAGTTCGGCCTTCCTTGCTGGCGGATCACGGTTCCTCCTGCGTAGTTTCGAAGCCGTGGGGGAGGGCGGCAGGCCCTTCCCGGGGAAGGGAGACCCACCGCTCATGTCCGTCATCGACAATGCCGCCGCACTGCACGAGTCCCACCGCGACAACCACACCCACCGGGACGTCAACGGTGGCTGGCTGCGGCCCGCGGTCTTCGGCGCGATGGACGGACTGGTCTCCAACCTCGCCCTGATCACCGGCGTGGCGGGTGGCGACGTCGCGTCGAAGACGCTGGTCATCACCGGTCTGGCCGGTCTGGCCGCCGGGGCGTTCTCGATGGCGGCGGGCGAGTACACCTCGGTCGCCTCCCAGCGCGAGCTGGTCCTGGCCGAGCTGGAGGTGGAGCGGCGCGAGCTGCGCAAGCACCCCAAGGACGAGCAGCAGGAGCTGGCCGAGCTCTACGTCTCGCGCGGGGTCGAGCCGGGCCTCGCCGCCGAGGTCGCCCGGCAGCTGTCCACCGACCCCGAGCAGGCCCTGGAGATCCACGCGCGGGAGGAGCTGGGCATCGACCCGGGAGACCTGCCCTCGCCCGCGGTCGCCGCCGTCTCGTCCTTCGGATCGTTCGCGCTGGGCGCGCTGCTGCCGGTCCTGCCCTACCTGCTCGGCGCCGTCGCCCTGTGGCCCGCGGTGCTGCTGGCGCTGCTGGGCCTCTTCGCCTGTGGCGCCGTCGTGGCCAGGGTCACGGCCCGCTCCTGGTGGTACAGCGGGCTCCGACAGCTGATACTGGGCGGAACCGCTGCCGCGGTCACCTTCGGGCTCGGTGCGCTGTTCGGCACCGCGGTCGGATAGGGATCCGCGCCGGCGGACGCGCAGGACCAGGTCGTTTCGGCAGTTGAGTGTTTCTGAACGGTTTCAGTCCGGCAACGAGCGGGAAAGAGCCGAAAGCGCTGCGGGCAGAGTCGCCTGTCGCGCCCCGGGGCCCAGGGATGGCGACCCGTCCGTACACGGCCCCTCATCCACCAGTATCCGTGGTGTCCGCATTGTGAAATGAGGTATCCGCTTCTTGGGAAGCGGGGCCATCATGTAACCTGCACGAAAATTTGCGCAGAGGGCCAACGTCGTCCCTCGGCACTGACACTGCCACGACGACGACGGGAGAGCCGATGCGTTCCGCGTCCACGCACTCCGCGACCGGTGACACCACTGCCTGGTCGCCCCTGGACGAGCGCCCCGCTCCGCAGGGCCTTTACGACCCTCGCAATGAGCACGACGCCTGCGGCGTCGGTTTCGTGGCGAACCTCACCGGTGAGGCCGGCCACGAGCTCGTGGAGCAGGCGCTCACCGTGCTGCGCAACCTGGAGCACCGCGGCGCCACCGGCTCCGAGCCGGACTCCGGCGACGGCGCGGGCATCCTGCTCCAGGTCCCGGACGCGTTTCTGCGCGAGAACGTCTCCTTCGAGCTCCCCGACGCCGGCGCCTACGCCGTCGGCATCGCCTTCCTGCCCGCCGACGAGGCCGAGGGCGCCGCCGCGGCGGCCCGGATCGAGACCATCGCCGGTGAGCAGGGCCTGACCGTCCTCGGCTGGCGCGAGGTCCCCGTCGCCCCCGAGCTCCTCGGCAGCGGCGCCCGCGCCACCATGCCCGCCTTCTCCCAGCTGTTCGTCGCGGACCGGGACGGCGCGGCCACCGGCATCGCGCTGGACCGCAAGGCGTTCCTGCTGCGCAAGCGCGCCGAGCGCGAGGCCGGCGTGTACTTCCCGTCGCTCTCCGCCCGGACCCTGGTCTACAAGGGCATGCTCACCACCGGGCAGCTGGAGCCGTTCTTCCCGGACCTGTCCGACCGCCGCTTCGCGACCGCCGTCGCGCTGGTCCACTCGCGGTTCTCCACCAACACCTTCCCGAGCTGGCCGCTCGCCCACCCGTACCGGTTCGTCGCCCACAACGGTGAGATCAACACCGTCCAGGGCAACCGCAACTGGATGCGGGCCCGCGAGTCCCAGCTCGACAGCGACCTGTTCGGCGGCCTGGCGGAGACCTTCCCGGTCTGCACCCCCGACGCCTCCGACTCCGCCTCCTTCGACGAGGTCCTGGAGCTGCTCCACCTCGGCGGCCGGTCGCTGCCGCACTCGGTGCTGATGATGGTCCCCGAGGCGTGGGAGAACAGCCCCACCATGGACCCGGCCCGCCGCGCCTTCTACCAGTACCACTCCACGATGATGGAGCCCTGGGACGGCCCGGCCTGCGTCACCTTCACCGACGGCGTCCAGGTCGGCGCGGTCCTCGACCGCAACGGGCTGCGCCCCGGCCGCTACTGGGTCACCGACGACGGCCTGGTCGTGCTCTCCTCCGAGGTCGGCGTCCTGGACATCGACCCGGCCAAGGTCGTCCGCAAGGGCCGCCTCCAGCCGGGCCGGATGTTCCTCGTGGACACCGCCGAGGGCCGCATCATCGAGGACGACGAGATCAAGGCCCAGCTCGCCGCCGAGCAGCCGTACGGCGAATGGCTGGAGAGCGGTCTGATCGACCTCGAGGACCTGCCCGAGCGCGAGCACATCGTGCACACCCACGCCTCGGTCACCCGCCGCCAGCAGACCTTCGGCTACACCGAGGAGGAGCTGCGCGTCCTGCTCGCGCCCATGGCCCGCACCGGCGCCGAGCCGATCGGCTCCATGGGCACCGACTCGCCGATCGCCGCCCTCTCCGAGCGGCCGCGGCTGCTGTTCGACTACTTCACCCAGCTGTTCGCGCAGGTCACCAACCCGCCGCTGGACGCCATCCGCGAGGAGCTCGTCACCTCGCTGATCTCCTCGCTCGGCCCGCAGGGCAACCTGCTGGACCCGACCGCCGCGTCCTGTCGCAGCGTGACCCTGCCGTTCCCGGTGATCGACAACGATGAGCTGGCCAAGCTCATCCACATCAACGCCGACGGCGACCTGCCCGGCTTCAAGGCCACCACGCTCTCCGGTCTCTACCGGGTCAGCGGCGGCGGCGAGTCGCTGGCCGCCCGGATCGAGGAGATCTGCGCCGAGGCCGACTCCGCGATCGCCGGCGGCGCCCACCTCATCGTGCTCTCCGACCGGCACTCCGACGCCGAGCACGCGCCGATCCCGTCGCTGCTGCTCACCTCGGCGGTGCACCACCACCTCATCCGCACCAAGCAGCGCACCCGGGTGGGGCTGCTCGTCGAGGCCGGCGACGTCCGCGAGGTGCACCACATCGCGCTGCTCATCGGGTACGGCGCCGCCGCCGTCAACCCGTACCTCGCGATGGAGTCGGTCGAGGACCTGGTCCGCGCCGGGACGTTCCTCCCGGACGCCGACCCCGAGGCCGCCATCCGCAACCTCATCAAGGCGCTCGGCAAGGGTGTGCTCAAGGTGATGTCCAAGATGGGCATCTCCACCGTCGCCTCCTACCGCGGCGCGCAGGTCTTCGAGGCCGTCGGCCTGGACGAGGCGTTCGTCGACACCTACTTCCACGGCACCACCACCAAGATCGGTGGCGCGGGCCTGGAGGTCGTCGCCCGCGAGGTCGCCGAGCGGCACGCCAAGGCCTACCCGGCCTCCGGCATCGCCCCGGCGCACCGCACGCTGGACATCGGCGGCGAGTACCAGTGGCGCCGCGAGGGCGAGCCGCACCTGTTCGACCCGGACACCGTCTTCCGGCTCCAGCACGCCACCCGCGCCCGCCGCTACGACATCTTCAAGCAGTACACGCAGCGGATCGACGAGCAGGCCGAGCGCCTGATGACGCTCCGCGGCCTGTTCGGCTTCAAGAGCGACCGCGAGCCGATCCCCGTCGACGAGGTCGAGCCCGTCAGCGAGATCGTCAAGCGCTTCTCCACCGGCGCCATGTCGTACGGCTCCATCTCGCAGGAGGCGCACGAGACGCTCGCCATCGCCATGAACCAGCTGGGCGGCAAGTCCAACACCGGTGAGGGCGGCGAGGACCCGGAGCGCCTGTACGACCCGGCGCGCCGCTCCTCCATCAAGCAGGTCGCCTCCGGCCGCTTCGGCGTGACCAGCGAATACCTGGTCAACTCCGACGACATCCAGATCAAGATGGCGCAGGGCGCCAAGCCCGGCGAGGGCGGCCAGCTGCCCGGCCACAAGGTGTACCCGTGGGTCGCGAAGACCCGGCACTCGACGCCGGGCGTGGGGCTCATCTCCCCGCCGCCGCACCACGACATCTACTCCATCGAGGACCTGGCCCAGCTGATCCACGACCTGAAGAACGCCAACCCCCAGGCGCGCATTCACGTCAAGCTGGTCTCCGAGGTCGGTGTCGGCACCGTCGCCGCGGGTGTGTCCAAGGCGCACGCGGACGTCGTCCTCATCTCCGGCCACGACGGCGGCACCGGCGCCTCGCCGCTCACCTCGCTGAAGCACGCGGGCGGCCCCTGGGAGCTCGGCCTCGCCGAGACCCAGCAGACGCTGCTGCTCAACGGCCTGCGCGACCGCATCGTGGTGCAGACCGACGGCCAGCTGAAGACCGGCCGCGACGTGGTCATCGCCGCGCTGCTCGGCGCCGAGGAGTTCGGCTTCGCGACCGCCCCGCTGGTGGTCTCCGGCTGCGTCATGATGCGCGTCTGCCACCTGGACACCTGCCCGGTCGGCATCGCCACCCAGAACCCGGTGCTGCGCGAGCGCTTCAACGGCAAGGCCGAGTTCGTGGTGAACTTCTTCCAGTTCATCGCCGAGGAGGTCCGTGAGCTCCTCGCCGAGCTGGGCTTCCGCACCCTGGAGGAGGCCGTCGGTCACGCCGAACTCCTGGACACCCAGCGGGCGGTGAACCACTGGAAGGCCCAGGGCCTGGACCTGGAGCCGCTGCTCCACGTGCCGGACCTCCCCGCCGGAGCCGTCCGCCACCAGGTCATCGAGCAGGACCACGGGCTGGAGAAGGCGCTCGACAACCAGCTGATCAAGCTGTCGGCCGACGCGCTGACCGCGGACTCGGCCGAGTCGGCCCAGCCCGTCCGCGCCCAGCTCGCCGTCCGTAACATCAACCGGACCGTCGGCACCATGCTGGGCCACGAGGTGACGAAGAAGTTCGGCGGCGCGGGCCTGCCGGACGACACCATCGACATCACCTTCACCGGCTCCGCGGGCCAGTCGTTCGGCGCCTTCGTGCCGCGCGGTGTCACCCTGCGGCTGGAGGGCGACGCCAACGACTACGTCGGCAAGGGCCTCTCCGGCGGCCGGCTGGTGGTCCGCCCGGACCGCGGCGCCGACCACCTCGCCGAGTACTCGACCATCGCGGGCAACACCATCGCCTACGGTGCGACCGGCGGCGAGATCTACCTCCGCGGCCGGGTCGGCGAGCGCTTCTGCGTCCGCAACTCCGGCGCCACCGTGGTGTCCGAGGGCGTGGGCGACCACGGCTGCGAGTACATGACCGGCGGCAACGCCGTCGTGCTCGGGGACACCGGACGGAACTTCGCGGCCGGCATGTCGGGCGGCTTCGCCTACGTGATCGACCTCGACCCGGCCAACGTCAACAAGGAACTCGCCTCGGCCGTCGGCCCGCTGAACGCCGACGACCAGCAGTGGCTGCACGGTGCCGTGCAGCGCCACCAGGAGGAGACCGGTTCCACGGTCGCCGAGAAGCTGCTCGCCGACTGGGAGTCCGCGGTCACCCGGTTCAGCAAGGTCACCCCGGCCACCTACAAGGCCGTGCTCGCCGCCAAGGACGCCGCCGAGCGTGCCGGACTCTCCGAGTCCGAGACCCACGAGAAGATGATGGAGGCGGCGACCCATGGCTGACCCGAAGGGCTTTCTCACCACCGGCCGCGAGGTCGCCGAGACGCGTCCCGTCGAGGAGCGCGTCAAGGACTGGAACGAGGTCTACAAGCCGGGCTCGCTGCTGCCCATCATCAGCAAGCAGGCCAGCCGCTGCATGGACTGCGGCATCCCGTTCTGCCACAACGGCTGTCCGCTGGGGAACCTCATCCCCGAGTGGAACGACTACGCCTACCGCGAGGACTGGGCCGAGGCGAGCGAGCGGCTGCACGCGACCAACAACTTCCCGGAGTTCACCGGGCGGCTGTGCCCGGCTCCGTGCGAGTCGGCGTGCGTGCTGGGCATCAACCAGCCCCCGGTGACCATCAAGAACGTCGAGGTCACCATCATCGACAAGGCGTGGGACTCCGGTGACGTCACCCCGCAGCCGCCCGAGCGGCTGTCGGGCAAGACCGTCGCGGTCATCGGCTCGGGCCCGGCGGGTCTGGCCGCCGCCCAGCAGCTGACCCGGGCCGGCCACACGGTCGCGGTGTACGAGCGCGCCGACCGCATCGGCGGTCTGCTGCGCTACGGCATCCCCGAGTTCAAGATGGAGAAGCGCCACATCAACCGCCGCATCGAGCAGATGCGCGCGGAGGGCACCAAGTTCCGCACCGAGGTGGAGATCGGCCGCGACATCGACGCGGCGAAGCTCCGCAAGCGGTACGACGCGGTGGTCATCGCGGCCGGCTCCACCACGGCGCGCGACCTGCCGGTGCCCGGGCGCGAGCTGAACGGCATCCACCAGGCGATGGAGTACCTGCCGCTCTCCAACAAGGTGCAGGAGGGCGACTTCGTCGCCCCGCCGATCACCGCCGAGGGCAAGCACGTCGTCGTCATCGGCGGCGGTGACACCGGCGCCGACTGCGTCGGCACCGCCCACCGCCAGGGCGCGGCCTCCGTCACCCAGCTGGAGATCATGGCCAAGCCGGGCACGGAGCGGAACGCCAACCAGCCGTGGCCGACCTTCCCGATGCTCTACAAGGTCACCTCCGCGCACGAGGAGGGCGGCGAGCGGGTCTACTCCGTCTCCACCACCCACTTCGAGGGCGACGAGGACGGGAACGTGCAGTTCCTGCACCTGGTCGAGGTCGAGTTCAAGGACGGCAAGCCGGAGCCGAAGCCGGGCACCGAGCGGAAGATCCCGGCCCAGCTCGTCACGCTGGCCATGGGCTTCACCGGCACCGACCAGGAGAACGGCCTCGTCCAGCAGTTCGGCCTGGAGCTGGACGCCCGGGGCAACGTCGCGCGCGACGCCGACTTCGCGACCAACGTGCCCGGCGTCTACGTCGCCGGTGACGCGGGCCGCGGTCAGTCGCTCATCGTGTGGGCGATCGCCGAGGGCCGCTCGGCGGCCAAGGGCGTCGACCGCTTCCTGACGGGCCACAGCGCCCTGCCCGCCCCCATCCGACCGACGGACCGGTCGCTCACCGTCTGAGCCCCGTCCGTCCGACCGCCTCCGGCCACGGAGCCGGCGCTCACCGCACGAGCCCGGTTCCGTCCCGAGGTGTCCCGTACAACGTCGTACGGAACAATCCGCGGCGCCTGTCTCCCCGACCGTAGGCAGGCGCCGCGGGCTGTCCGGGGGCGGTCGGCGCGGTGCTCTGCCGGGATTCCGGCCACCACCAACCCGCCTCCGGGGGGGGGAGAGAGAGAGCCGCCGACGAGACGTGAGGGGGCCGGGGCCGGAGGGGTGGGGGTTCCGGAAGCTTCCGTGTATTTGTGGCCCCCAGGGCCGTAAAT